>NZ_JAAGNB010001330.1:0-3928 GCF_010550475.1 Amycolatopsis sp. SID8362 | reverse complement strand
TGGCAACGGGACCGCGGCTGGCCGCCGTGGGGTGAAGGCGGCGGTGCCCGGCTGACGCCGGTGGAATTGCGCCCGGCCGAGCCGAATGGGCGAGCGCGGCGGAAGCCCGGACCGGCCGATGGCAGCGGGCTGCGGCTGCCGCCGTGGGGCGAACCGGGCTGGGCGGGGCACGGGTGGCCATGCCGGAAGGTCGCGGTGGGCGGTGGTCATGGGGTGACTCCGGCGAAGAGGTCGTCTTCCAGTTCGGGGCCGGGCGTCGGGTGGGCTAGGTGGTAGTCCTCGTACGGCCAGGCCTGGCGCTCGATTTCGCGGGAGTGGGCGAAGAACGGGTGGGCCGGGTCGACCTGGGTGGTGTGGGAGCGGAGGGCCTTGTCGCGGGTGGCGAAGTGGGCCTCGCAGCGGATTCGGGTGGTCACCTTGACTGGGTCCTCGGGTGGGAGTTCGGCCAGGACCTCGGTCATCGGGGACTCCAGGCCGGCGGCCAGGGTGGCTTCGTGGAGGGCTAGGAACCACGCTCGGCTCAGGGTGGCCTGGTAGTACAGCTTTTGCGGCTGCCACGGGAGTCCCGTACCCGGGTAGCGGGCGGGGTCGGCCGCGGCGGAGAAGGCTTCGACTGTCACCTCGTGGGTGCGGATGTGGTCCGGGTGGGGATAGCCGCCCGTTTCGTCGTACGTGATCACTACGTGGGGGCGGAACTCGCGGATCAACGCGACCAGCGGGGCCGCTGCCTCGGCCAGCGGCAGAGCCGCGAAGGAGCCTGCGGGTAGCGGCTGGCCGGCGGCGGGGAGGCCGGAGTCGGTCAGGCCGAGGAAACGGTGGCGGACGCCGAGGATCTCCGCGGCGGCGGCCATCTCGCGGCGGCGGATTGCCGGGAGGTTCGCGCGGTTCTCCGCCGTGTCGACGGCCGGGTTCAGGATGTCGCCGCGTTCGCCGCCGGTGCAGGTGGCTACCAGGACGTCGATGCCTTCGGCGGCGTAGCGGGCCAGGGTGGCCGCGCCCTTGCTCGACTCGTCGTCGGGGTGGGCGTGGACCGACAGGAGGCGGAGGGTCATCGGGGGCTCCTCTGGGGGAAGAAGGCTGCGGGGATCAGGGTCAGGGCCGACAGCGCCAGGGCCCAGGTGAACGTCGTGCCGAACGCCGTCGGGGCGCCGACGACGTCAGCGCGTGGTGCAGGATCGCGGCCAGCAAGGCCGTGCCGAGGGAACCGCCGATGCGGTTGACCACGTTGAACGCGCTTGCCGCGCGCGGGATGCGGGACCGCTCCAGCGAGCCGTACAGCGTTGTCATGCCCGGTGTTGTCGCCGCGCCCAGGCCGGCGCCGCGGATCAGGAGGGACAGCGTCAGGAGCAGGCCGCTCGGCTGCGAGCCGAGCTGGGTGAACGTGATCGTGCCCAGTACCGACAGCCCGATGCCGGCCAGCATCATCCGGCGGGGGCCGAAGCGGGCCAGGAGACGGCCGCCCGCGAGCATCACCGCCGCCGAGCCCAGGGCCTGGGGAGCCAGCAGCAGGCCGGCGCGCAACGCGCTCGCCTGCTCGACCTGCTGGTAGTACAGCGGGAGCAGCAGCATCGAGCTGTACAGCGACGCCCCCAGCAAGAACGTGCTCGCGCTCGCCACCGCGAAGCCGCGGTTGTGGAACAGCGTCAGGTCCAGCACCGGCGACGGCGTCCGGGACGCGTGGAAGCCGTACGCCAGCAGCAGCACCGCGCCCGCCACCGTGGCCACCAGGACACCCTCGGACAAGCCGTAGACCAGCGCGCCCAGCCCCGGCGACAGCAGCGCGATCCCGACGACGTCGAGCGGCGCGCGGACGCCGCCCGGCTCGGGGGCCGGGAGGAGGCGGCGGGCGAACAGGAACGTCGCCACGCCCAGCGGGACGATGCCGAAGAACATCCAGCGCCAACCGAAGTCCGCCACCAGCGCGCCGCCGAGCATCGGGCCCAGTACCGGGGCCACCGTCGCCGGCAGGGTGATCACGCCGATCATCCGGCCCAGCGCCGGGCCCGCCGCCTGCGCGAACACCGCCTGGCCGACCGGCTGCATCAGCCCGCCGCCCAGGCCGTGGAGCACCCGGAACGCGATCAGCGCCGGCGCCGACCAGGCGAAGCCGCACAGCAGCGTGCCCGCCGTGAAGAGGGCGACCGCGGTCAGCCACACCGCGCGTCCGCCGAAGCGGTCGGTCAGCCAGCCCGACAGCGGGATCGCCACCGAAGCCGCCAGCAGGTACGCGCTCGCCACCCACTGCACCGTGGTCAGCGGGCTGTCCAGGTCACGCGCGATCGAGTCGATCCCGACGGTCACGATCGTCGCGTCCAGGATCGACAGCACCGCGCCCATGATCAGGACGCCCCCGAGCCGCCACAGCGCCGCTTCGGGACGAGCCACCGCCGTTGTCACATCCACCCCCAGAAGATTAGGTCGGACCTCAGATTAGGTCCGACCCACTCACTGGGTCAAGCACAATCTTGGGTCCGACCCAGTAGAGTGACGGGCATGAGCGAGGGACTCCGTGCCCAGAAGAAGCACGAGACCAGGAAGACCATCTCGGACGTGGCCACGCGGCTGTTCATCCGCAACGGCTTCGAGGACGTGACGATCGCCGAGATCGCCGCCGAGGCCCGCGTGGCCAAGATGACCGTCACGAACCACTTCCCGCGCAAGGAAGACCTGGTCTTCGACATCCGCGCGGACTTCGCGGCGTGGCCGTCGTCGCTGATCCGCGACAGCGTCTTCCACGACACCCGCGAGCTGTACTTCGAGGCACTGGGCGCCCAGCACGCACTGGTCGGCTTCTCCGGGCCGGGCTTCGTGCGGATGATCAAGGAGAGCCCGGTCCTGACGAACGCGCTGCACGAGATGCACCGCGAGCGCGAAGCGAACCTCGTCCACCTGCTGGTCCGGCGGCACCCCGACCAGGGCCTGCCCCCGGTGCTCGCCGCCGCGCACCTCACCACCGTGCTGCGGGTGCTCTTCGAGGAGGTGTTCGACCGGACGCTGGAGAACGGAGAAGCGATCGTCGACGAGCTGTGGCCGGTCGCGGAACAGGCCTTCGACCAGCTCGAACCGGCCTTCGGCGGTTACTAGCGCGCGGCCCCGGCCGGCCGGGCGCTCCGCAGCTCGGGCTCCGGAGCACCGGTCACCTTGAGCACGCGCATCGAGCGCACGGCCCGCGCGTCCGAGGGCGCAAGCAGAGCCGAGAACCGCCGGACGACCAGCGCGGTCACCACGGCGAGCGCGGCCGCGGCCAGGTCGGTCAGCGCGACCAGCAGGACGCTGTCGGCCATCGACTGCACGTCGCCGCGGAAGCGCCAGACGATCGAAACGCCGAGCAGCACCCAGTTCAGCAGCCAGGCGCCCCACCACACCACGACCTGGCGAGACGGCTTCGGGCGGACGTCACGCGGGCGGCCCAGCACCGCGTGCTCCAGCTCGCCGACGATCGAAAGCGCCATCGGCAGGTTCGCGACCGGCACGAGGACGCCGACGAACACCTGCCACACCGGGCGCGGCGGGTCGTCGCCCGAGACGTCGGCCGCCGCCTGGCGCGCGACCAGCAGCCACCACAGCGACAGGCCGGCGGGCAGCAGCGCGAGGATCGCGGCCAGCAGGCCCGCGGCCAGCACGAACCCGTCGGAGAAGGCCACCACCGAGCGGGACAACGCGGCATCGCGGCCCAGCACGAGCAGCACGTACCGCCAGATCTCGGCGCCGGCGGCGACCACGGCGAGCGCGGCGAACCCGAACAGGACGGCGATCAAGCTGCGGCTGAGCACCGGCACGCGGTCGATCGGGCGGATCTCGTCGGACGCCGTGCCGGGCACCGACGTCGGGCGGCGCCAGACCAGGTTCGGGAAGCCCCAGCGCGGCGGGACCGGGTACGACGGCGGGCCGAGGTACCGCTCGGGCACGACCACCCGGCGCCGCGGCC
>NZ_JAAGNB010001277.1:0-3814 GCF_010550475.1 Amycolatopsis sp. SID8362 | reverse complement strand
CGCGGCCGACGAGGAGGCGGTGCGGCGCCTGGTGGTCCGGCAGGCGCCGGCGCACACGAAAGGGGCGGTGCGCGTCGGCGGGACGGGGTTCGTGGTCGGCACGCGGTCGGCGGTCGGGGTCGACACCGCGTTCGTCCCGCTGCCGCCGCCGGTGGTGGGCGGCGTGCGCCTGAACCACGACGGAGTACTGCGGCCCGGGCCACGGGGCGTCCGCCACGGGGTGAGCGTCGGCGTGGTGTCCGCGGTCGGGGTCCACACGCGAGTGTCTTGAGAGGACAGGGAAGAGATGACCGAGGCAACGACAGAGGAACAGCCCTTCCGCCGGTTGCGGTACTTCCACGGCCAGCTGCTCACCGCCCGCGACTTCCAGCGGGAGCAGGAGTACTTCCGCGAGAAGCTGAAGCTGCGCATGCGCTGCCTGCTCGGCTACGGCGTGGTGTGCGGGCTGTTCGTGGAACCCGCGCCGCCGTCGGACGACAAGGAAAAGCACGAACACCAGGCCAGGGTGCACATCACCAGCGGGCTCGGCGTCGACTGCGACGGCAACGAAGTGCTGGTGCCCGGCAGCTGCGCGATCGACCTGTGGGACGCGCTGCACGAGGACGAGCGCACCGGGACGACGGTGTGGGTCGGCGTCGAGTACACCGAACGCGCGGTCGAGCCGACCCGGACGGTGTTCAACTCCGCCTGCGCGGACACCTCGGACTGCGACTTCGGCTACACCGAGGAGAGCTACTGCGTCCGCGTCACCACCAAGACGCCGCCGAAGGACGAGCGCTGCGAGACCTGCTGCACCCGGTGCGAGCACAAGGTGCTGTGGCTGGCCAGGATCGACGACGTCGACTTCGCGCAGCCGGTCCGCGAGGAGCAGATCCACCTGGACGTCCGCCGGTTCTTCGGCCGCCGCGTGCCCACGGTGATCACCGGCGTCAACTGGCGCCACGGCCACACGTACACGGTGAACGAGGCCAAGGAGCTGCTCGGCACCCAGAAGAACTCCGGCGGTCTGGTCGTCGAGTTCTCCGACGGCGTCCGCGTCGACAGCCTGCGCCGCGGCGTGGTGGAGATCCAGGTGATCGAAGGCGGCGCCGGCCGCAACGCCGACACCTGGTACATGGGCGGGAAGTTCGAGGAACCCACGGACGGGGACGGCGAGTTCACCGACCACTTCCGCTACCGGCAGACGACCCGCGAGACGTTGCAGGACGGCGACCGGGTGCTGATCACCGTCCGCGCCGCGTTCATCCTCGACCACTGCTGCCGTCCCGTCGACGGCACCAACGTCGGCGGCCGGGTGCCCTACCTCGGCCACGCGAACGCGGACGGCGACGTCGAAACCGAGACCGGTCACGACCCCGAGCCCGAGCCGACCGGCTGCCTCGTGCCGCCCACGGGCATCGGGCCGTGGACGTCCGGCACCGGCGCGGGCGGCGACGTCTTCGAGAGCTGGTTCTTCATCACCGAGGAGCGTTCATGAGCACGACTGATTGCGGGTGCGGGTGCGGCGGGGCGCCGGCCTTCCCCGCCGCGTTCGTCCGGCCGAGGTTCTTCGCGGGGCAGCTGCTCACCGAGGACGACCTCACGCTGCTGACCGACTACGTGGCCGGGAAGGACCGGCTGCACAACCGGACGCTGTCCGGCCCGGGGGTGGTCTGCGGGCTCGAGGTGTCCTGCGACTCGTGCGCGGGCGGGACGGTGCTCGTGCACCCCGGGCACGCCCTGGACTGCTGCGGCAACGACATCGTGCTGTCCTGCAAGGAAAAGGTCGACGTGCAGGCGCTCGTGCGCGAACTGCGGGTGTCCTCGCCGGGCGTCGCGTGCGGTGACCCGTGCGACGACGACCAGCGGCACTTCGGGCTCTTCGTGCGGTACGAGGAGAGCATGGCCGGGCCGGTCGCGCCGTTCGCCACCGAAGAGCCGTGCCCGTCGCCGGGCTGCGTGCCCTCCCGCGTGGAGGAGGGCTTCCGGTTCGTCGTCAAGTGCGACCCGACCGACGACCACCGGTACAACCCCGCCACCAAGCTGCTCGCGCGGATCGGGGACAAGGACGCCTACGAGCACGTCCGGCTGCTGGGCCGGCGGCTCGGGCGTTACCTGGACCCGATGGCCGTCGCCGGGGGCTCGTCGACCCGGCCGATCACGTTCGAGAAGGACGACTTCGTCCGGTACCACGACAACCTCGCCCTGCTGAAGGCCGCCGGGGACACCCCGCAGCCGCCGGAGGCGCGGCAGCAGACCGAGTACGTGCGGGCGCTGGCCTCGGCCGTCGCCCGGTACGACACCTACGACGAGGCGGGGCAGCAGGAACTGCGGTCGCAGTACGAAGAACTCGGCGCGATCGACAGCGCCCGGGAAGCGCTCGGCGCGGCCTGCGACCGGCTGGCCAGGACCGACGCCGAGCAGGTCTGGCCGGAACCCGCGCACCGGCAGATCGCGCTGGCCCTCCTGGCGGAGGTGAAGAGCCGGGTGGTCACGCTCGACCCGGACGCCCCCATCGAGCGCCGCCTGCTCGCGCAGGGGACGCCGGTGAACAACGTGCTGGAGGCCGAGTTCCGGGCCGACCTGGTGCGGCTGCGGGAGTGGCTGCTCGGCCGGCTGGACCGGGTGGCGGGCGTCGAGGACTGCCGGCTGCACGACGACGTCCGCAAGGTCGCCATCCCGCAGCCGCTGCCCATCCCGGAGCCGGACCAGATGCAGCGGCTGAGCATCGCGGACCTGGGCCTGCTCACGGACGCGGCCGGGAAGCTGACGACGTACGTGCGCCGGTTCGTCACCGACGCGGCCTGCTCGACGCTGAACCCGCCGTGCACGGACTGCGCGGACAACGACGTGCTGCTCGCGCACCTGGAGCTGGACGGCTGCGACGTCGTGCGCGTCTGCTCGGCGACCCGGGAGCAGGTGCTGCCCGGCGGCTCGGCCTACGGCGAGTGGCTGCCGAAGCTGTACCAGCTGCGCCACTTCGCCGAGCAGATCTGCTGCCAGCCGATCCCGGTGTACCGCCCGCCGTCCGTGCCGGTCGGCGGGCCGATCCCGCGGCCGTACGTGCCGCGGCTGCTGGAGGACTGGCGGCCGCGGGACCCGCTGGAGCGGATGTGGGAGCTGCTGGTGACCCCGGCGCCGGGGGAGACCGTGCCGAAACCCGTGCGCGAGCAGGTGTACACCGTGCCGGCCGAGGTGACCGACAGCCTGCAGGAGATGAACGCGCTGCGGGGGCAGGTGAGCGACCTGGTCGCGACCGTGGAAGCGTTGCGGGGACAGCTGGACACCGCGCGGCAGCAGGTCTCGCAGGTGCGGGACGAGCTGCCGGAACGGCTGTCCGACCGGCTTTCGGAGCTGGAGAACGCGCCGGAAGCCGAGGCCGCCGACTCCGAAGCGGAGGACGACGAGGAACAGGCCGAGAAGCCCAAGCCGCCGCCGCGGCGTGGCCGGTCGTCGCCGGCTCGCGGCGGTGGCACCGCCCGCAAGCCACGGTCGGGTGAGACGTCGTGACCGGTCCGCTGCGCCCGGAGTTCCACGAGGGGCAGGTGCTCGCCGCCGCGGACCTCGCGGCGACCGTCGCCTACGCCCGCTCGGCGGCCGTCCGGCACGCGCGTCTCTCGCACGACTGGGGCATCGCCGACGGGCTCGGCATGACGACCGTGAACCGGACCGACCCGGTGTCGGGCAACCGGTTCGCCGAAGTGACCGTGCAGGCCGGGCTCGCGATCGACGGGACCGGCCGGGAAATCGTCGTGCCGGCGCCGGTCGTGCTTTCGGAGGCGGACTTCGAGGCCGTCAACGGCGCCGGCGGGCCGTCGACCGAGCCGTACCCGGT
>NZ_JAAGNB010001224.1:0-10845 GCF_010550475.1 Amycolatopsis sp. SID8362 | reverse complement strand
CGACCCTCCGCCCGGCGTGCGCCGCCGCGGTCGGCCTCGCCGCGATCCAGCAGGCCGGCGGCCTGTACCTGCACCTGCTGGGCCGTTCCCCGGCGGTCGCGGCCTTCGGCACCCTGGTCGGCCTGCTGCTGTTCGGCTACCTGATCGTCCGCTGGCTCCTGATGGTCACGGTCTGGCTGACGGTCCGCGACGAGCCGACGGGCACGCTCGCGGCGGACGTCCGTTACGCGGGCACGACGCTGGGCGCGGGCGCCTCGGCGGAGCTGGTGGTCCGCACACTGTCGGGCCGCTGAGGGCTCGGACGGCCGGCTGATTCCGCCGACTGACCGCGGTCGGCCGACGAGGTGGCCGGAGTGGTGGCACCCGACCGGAGCGGGAAGCCGGTTCGCGCAGCGCCTGCCGGTCGCGGTGCTGTCCGGGTTGATCGCTGGTTCGCGCAGCGCCTGCGGGTCGCGGTGTGGTCCGGCCCGATCGTCCGCCCGAGCAGCGCCTGCCGGTCGCGGTGCGGTCCGGCCTGAGTCGGGTCGCGCACCACCTGCCGGTCGCGGTGCGGTCTGGCCTGAGTCGGCTCGCGCAGCGGTGCTGTCCGGCCTGTCGCCGGCTCGCGACCGAAAGCATCCCGGCCGACCTGCGAGCCGACCGCCCATCAGCCCCTCGATTCGGCTTCCTCGACCCCGCTGCCCGCGACTTTTTCGCGGCTACACAAGGTCCGGCCACGCCTCGATGGCGATTCTGCGCACCAAGACCTCGTCCACGCGTCGGCGAGCTGACCCGTTGACACCCGGCCCACTCCATGACAATACTGCTCGCACAGTAGTAGGGATTACCACTGTGTGAAACTTTGTGGAGGCAGTATGCGGGCGTTGGTGTTGGGGCTCGGTGAAGCCGGGGCGCTGTATGCGGCCGGGCTCGCCGAGCGTGGCTGGACGGTCGCGGGGTACGACCCCGCCGACAGCGCGACCCCCGAGGGCGTGGAGCGCGCGGGTTCTCCGGAGCTTGCGGCGCGCGGGGCCGAGGTGGTCTTGAGCCTGGTCGGGGGCCGGGCCGCGGCGGAGGCGGCCGGCTCGGTCGCGCCCTTCCTGCCGGCCGGGGCGGTGTTCGTGGACATGAACGCGGCCGCGCCCGAGGTGAAGCAAACGATTGCGCGGGCGGTGGGGGAGGACCGGTTCGCCGATGTCGCGGTGCTCGGATCGGTCCCGGCGCACGGTGCCGCGACGGCGGTGATCATCAGCGGCCGGGGTGCGGCGCGGGCTGCCGCCGTCTTCGAGGAGCTGGGTGCGCGGGTCGAGGACATCGGGGGAGCGCCCGGCGCGGCGTCGGCGCGGAAACTCCTCCGCAGCAGCTTCATGAAGGGCCTGGGCGCGGTGATCGTCGAGTCGGTCGCGGCCGGCCGCGCGGCCGGGGCCGAAGGGTGGGTGCGCGAGCAGATCGCCCGTGAGCTCTCGGGTGAAGACGCGGCGGTGAACCGGTTGTACGACGGCACGCTCAAGCACGCGTCCCGTCGCGCCGGCGAGGCGGACGCGGCCGTGGCGCTGCTGGACTCGCTCCGGGTGCCGCCGGTGATGACCCGGGCCACCGCCGAGGTCCATCGCGGGCTGGCGGACGCCGCGCTCGCCCCCGCCGAGGATCTGCTGGCGGAGTTCGGCGGCCTCGCGGTCGCGAACATCGGGGACGCGCGCGATCGTATGGGCATGCTCGATGGTGGAATCCGGGCCTTGTGGAAAGGCGCGCGGGTGGCCGGGCGGGCACGCACCGTGTGGGTGCCGAACGGCGACAACCTGGCGCTGCACCGGGCGATCGCGTGCTCCCGGCCCGGTGACGTGCTGGTCGTGAACGGCGGTGGTGACGTCAGCCGGGCGCTGCTGGGCGAGCTGATGGCCGAGCGTGCCAAGCGCCGCGGCGTCCTGGGCATCGTGGCGGACGGCGCTCTGCGTGACGTCGGCGAGCTGGAGCGGATCGGTTTTCCCGCGTGGGCGCGCGGCGTGTGCCCGGCCGGGCCCTACAAGAACGGCCCCGGGCAGGTGGACGTGCCGGTCGCGGTCGGCGGGGTCGTCGTCCGGCCCGGCGACCTGGTCGTCGGCGACGACGACGGCGTCATCGTGGTCCCGGCGGCCGAGGCGGCCGCGAGCCTGCTGGGCGGCCGGGCCGTGGAAGCCGACGAGGCACAGCGCCGCGCCGCGATCCTCGCCGGGACCGCGTGATGACGGGCGTGTGGGCGCTGATCGCCTTCGTCGCGGTGATCATCGTGTGGAACGCGGTGTTCAAGCGCAACATCGGCGAGGCGATGACCCTCGGGTTCGTGGCGGTGGCCGGATTCGCGGTGTTCGCCGGCACCGCCGACGGCGGATCTCCGTGGTCGGCGATCGGCGAAGCCGTGGTCGATTCGATGCAGGAGGAAGTCACCTTCGCCGGCTTGGCGTTCGTGTTCATGTCCTACCTGCTGGCCCGGACCCCGGTGCTGGACAAGCTGATCGACCTGCTCAACTCCGTGCTCGGGCGGCTGCGCGGCGGCCCCGTCTACACCGCGACCGTCGCCGGCGGGATCTTCGGCGCGATCGCCCACATCGGCGCGGCGATCACCGCCGCGGTCGGCTCGGTGACCGTCCCGTGGATGAAACGGTCCGGGGTCAAGCCCGAACTGGCCGCGACGGTGGTGGCCGGCGGCGCCGGAATGGGCGTGAGCTTTCCCTTCTCGGGCACGATGTTCATCCTCGTCGGCGGGCTGGCGGCGCAGGGGATCATGCAGGCGGACGAAATCGTCAAGCCGCTGGCGCTCGCCGGCCTGTGGTGCCTGGGCTACCGGCTCGTGCTCGCGTGGTTCCTCGTGCGCCGCAACGGCATCGAGCCGATCGCCGAAGGAGACCGGCTGCCCTTCGGCCGCAGCCTGCGCTCCGGCTGGACGTCGCTGCTGCTGTTCCTGCCGATCCTGGTCCCGCTCCTGCTCACGCGCGGCCCGATCGCCGACGCGCTGGGCACCTACTCCGGCGTCGGCGAGGCGCTGAAGAAGCCGGTCACGCTGGCCGGCGGCACCAAGCTGCCCGCGCAGCCTTACGAGATGCCCGACGTGATCAGCCTGATCACCTGGATCCCGGTGCTGATGATCGCGCTCGTCCTGTTCCTCGGCCGCAAGCACCTGCCGCGGACCGCGTCGGGGTGGTGGTCGACGATCGGCAAGGCGGCCCCGTCCTTCGGCGTCATCGGCATCACCATCGTCGCCGCGTTCTCCGCGTCGAACCTGCTGGCCGACCTCGGGCTGGCCGGCCAGCTCAAGACGGTGCTGTCCGGAGTGGACGCTTCGGGCTGGATCATGGCGATCGCGATCGGCGTGATCATCGTGGCCATCGCGATCCCGCTCACCGCCAGCGCCACCATGGCCGCGGTGGGGCCGGTCGCGGTCGCCGCCCTCGTCGGCACCGGGATTCCGGCGCCGGTCGCCGCCGCTGCCGTACTGATCTTCGCCTCCACCGAAGGCGCGTCGCCGCCGTCGGGCGCGCCGATCTACGTGGCGGCCGGCATCGCCAGGGTCGACCCGGCCAAGACGTTCCTCCCGCTGCTGAAGTACTACTGCCTGCCCATTCTCGCGCTCGGCGTCCTCATCGCCGTCGGCGTGCTCCCCGTCTGACCCGCTCGCGAAGGAAGCAACCATGAGTTCAACGGTGAACCAAACCAGCGCCCGGCCCGCCAAGACCGCCCGGATCACGACGTTCCTCTTCGCCCTCTGCGTGGTGTTCTTCATCGTGGCCGGCGCGGCGATCGTCGTCGGGCAGATCGCCGCCCTCGCCGCCGGTACCGCGACCGGGGCCCGGCATTGGGCCACCGCGCTCGCGCCCTACGCGTTCGGCGGCGCGTCCGTCGCCGGGCTGCTGGCGTTCGCGCTGTCCTACCGCACGCAGGAGCCCGAGGGTGACTGAGTCCCGGATGGACGTGCCCCCGTACGCGCGGCTGCGGGGGCACGTCCCGCCCGGTTCCAGCTGGGGCGTCTTCGACCGGGACCCCGAACGCGGGACGGCCAACTTCGCCGGGCCCGCGCAGGTGCTCGACGCGCTGAGCGCGGTGACCCGCGGCGCGGTCTTCAGCCTGGACTACGCCCTCGACGCGTTCGACCCGCCGATGGCCCGCGCCCGCTCCGCGCCCCGCCACGAACTGCTCGCCGCGCACGCCGAGGCCCGCGACGACGTGCTGCGCGAGTTCTACCTCCAGGCGACGTCCCAGGTCGACGGCCTGCGGCACCGCCGCGCCTCCGGCCACGGGTTCTACAACGGGGTGCCGGACGAGGACATCCGGGCCGGGCACCCGGCGCTCGGCGTCCAGCGCTGGGCCGAGAAGCCGATCGCCGGCCGCGGTCTGCTCCTCGACCTCGAGGGACTTCTCGCGGCCGAGGGCACCCCGCTGGACCACCGGCGGGGACCGGCGCTCGACGTCGACGTTCTCGAGCGTGCCCTGCGTGCCCAGCACGAGCGGGTCCGGCCGGGGGACCTGGTGCTCGTCCACACCGGGTGGGCGCGGTGGTACCTCGGCGCTTCGCCGGAGGTGCGCGCCGAGGTCCGCGACGCCCGGCGTGCCACCGGCTTCCGCCAGACCCGCGAGCTGCCGGAATGGCTGTGGGACAACCAGGTCGCGCTGTTCGCCACCGACACCTTCGCCGTCGAGGTCCTGCCGGTCGTCAGCGACGCGTTTCTCGCCGACGCCCCGGAAGACGCCGGGATGATGCACCAGGAGCTCATCGCCAAGCTCGGCGTGCCGCTCGGGGAGCTGTGGAACCTCACCGGGCTCGTCGCCGACAGCCGCGCGCACGGCCGGTGGGACGCGCTCGTCACCGTCAAGCCGCTCCACCTCGTGGGAGGTGTCGGCTCCCCGCCCAACGCCACCGCCCTGCGATGACCACTGTGTGGAAAGATGTGGCACATGGTGGAGCCGGCGAAACCCGCGACCAGCATGCGCTCACTCGAACGAGCCATCGACATCCTCGAGGTCATCGACTCCAGCCAGCACGCCCTGCGCCTGACCGAAATCGCCCGCCGGGCCGGCCTGCCGATCCCCACCACCCAGCGCATCCTCGGCGTCCTCGAAGCACGCGGCCGCGTCGAACGCGACGCCGGCGGCTACCGGCCGGGAATCGGGCTCATCTTCGGCGCCCACGCCTACCTGACGACCAACCCGTTGCTGGCCGCCGCGCAGCCCATCCTGCAGGATCTCGCCGCCGCCACCGGCCTGACCGCGTCGCTGTTCAAGCGCATCGGCTGGTCCCGCGTGGTCCTCGCGCGCGTCGAGGGCACCACGCCGCTGCGCTACGAACTCCCCGTCGGCGAACGCCTGCCGCTGCACCTCGGCGCCGGCAAAGCCCTGACCGCGCACCTGGACGACGCCGAACTCGCCGAATTCCTCGACCAGCTGAGCGACCACACCCGGGCCGACGGCAGCAGCGTCGACCGTGACGACTTCCGCGCCGAGCTCAAGACGATCCGCGACCGCGGCTACTCCCAGGCCCGCGGCGAACGCGAACCCGGCATGGCCTCCGTCGCGGCGCCGATCCCCGATCCGCACGGGGCGACCGCCGCCGTCCAGGTCACCGGCACGTTCACCGAGATCCCCGAAGAGAAGGTCCCTCAGCTCGGCGTGGAACTCCAGCGCGCGGCGCTGGCGATCTCCCGCCGGATTTCCTGAATCTCTTCGACGTATCTGCGGCTGATCTCACCCGTGTGGGTGATCGTCTGTCCTCCTCGGCCGAAACGTCGTCACGCCCGCACCCGACTGCGGTCGCCTCGGTATGACCGCTCGCGCGACGGCCACCGGTGGAGCCGTGTCCGTATTCCGCCAGTTCGACATCACCCAGTACCGGCGGGTCCTGGGGAGTGAGCTGCAGCGGTCGCGGCGGCGTCGCGGCCTGACCCGTCTGCAGCTGAGCGTGGAGCTGGACGGCGCGGTCTCGACGTCCACCTTGGCGGCGTATGAGTCCGGCGCCCGCCAGTGTGCGGTGCTGCGGCTCAACGAGATCTGTGTGGCTCTGGACGAACCGGCGCACGAACTGCTGGAGCGAGTCGGTGATCGCTTGGGCCTGAGCGGCCAGTGGCCGGTCCCGGTGGATCTGAACCGGCTGGCCGAGGATGAGTCGGTGCCGCTGGAGCCGTTGCGCCGCTGGGCTCGTGTCCGGCTCAGGGACGCTTCGACGCCGGAAGTGCTGATCCCCGAGTACGCGTTCGCCCCGCTGGCGACGCTGAGCGGCTCGAGTGTCGAGGACATCCGCCGGCTGCTCATCGCTCTTTGCCGCTGAATTCCCCAAACTGCTACGGAGGTTGCCATGTTGCCTGTTGTCCGCCGCTCGCTGAGTGTCCACTCCGAGGTCAAGGTGCGGCTGGTGCTGCTCGCCACCGTTTTCGGTGCCGCGGTGGCCGCGATCACCTGGCTGGGCGCCAGCTGAACAACCTTATCGCCGTCGAACGGAGCGCACGACGCCGACGATGAACACCAGCGGCGGAAAGAGCAGGAGACTGCCTCCGAGGCCGGCGAGCAGCCCGTTCCCGACGTTGTCCCCGGTCGCGGAATTCAGGCTCGCTGAGTCCGGGTGCCGCGGGTCGTAGTGAATCACGACGGTGTCGCCGACGTTGCCGTCACCGCCTTGGGAGAACGTGTAGGACCGGCCGCCGGGAACGGTGTAGCGGACCAGGATCCTGCGGCTGGACTGCCCTTGCGGCAGGCCCGTTTCCTGCCGCTCCAGGATGATCCCGTCGACCGTCTGTTCCCGTTCGCCGCGCGCGGAACTTTCGGCGATGCCGTCGAGACCGGTGCGGACGAACCCGTACCCGAGGAAGGCGAAGGCGACCGTCAGGGCCGCCAAGACCAGCCAGAGGGCGCCCTTCCCGACGACCGCCCCTGTCCGGCTCGCACGCAGCCGCTCCCGGATGTGTCGCACCCCCATACGTGCCAGGATAGTTCAGCGGGTCCGGGTGATCAGTTCGCGCACTTGCGCGGTGAAGGTCGCCGGCTTGATGTGCAGGCCGAAGTGTTCGGAGCCGACGACGGACGCGCTCATCGGGCAGGACTCCTCGGCGGCGCTCGATCGCGGCGTCGTGGTGCTGGGCGGCGCCGGAGCGGCCGCGCAGCTTTCCAGGGCCAGGGTCAGAAGCTCAGCGGATTCGTACTGTTGTCGGGGCGTAGCTGCGGAAGGCGTCGGTCAGCTCGGCGAGGTCCGCGTCGACGTAGGGGATGACCCAGTGCCCCAGGTGGTTGCGTTTGACCGCCGCGCCGGCGCCGCCGTGGACGTCGGTGCGGTCGGGGTGGGTTTTGATCTGGACCTGCGTGAACGTCCGGGATCGGGCGGTGTGGGAGAAGAGGGTGACGATGTCCACGGCAGGCCATTCGACGCTGAGGGTTTGCCCGTTCCCTTGTTTGATTCCCACGTCGTCCGGGGTGATGACCAACTGGTTCCGGTTCCTGGCGTTGACCCATGCCAGGACGGCCGCGAAGCCGAGCGACGCAATCCCGACATAGAGATAGGGGATGCTTTTGTTCCCGCTGATGTTCGCTGCGGCGATCACCAGCCCCAGGCCCGGAGCGGCGAAGAACAGCACGATGGCGACGGCCAAGGCTCGTTGCCAGGCAAAACGGTGGACCGCGAACGTCATCGGGCCTGACGTCGGTGGCGGCTGGTGCTCCCGCCGCGTCGGAGGGAGTGCCTCGCGCCGCGGCGAGTCGGTGGTGGCCAGTGCCAGGGCTTCGGCGAAGCTCGGGCGCCGGTCCGGGTCCTTGTCCAGCAGGCGCGTGATGAGTTCGGTGAGGGCGCCCGCGCGGCCGGGTGGCGGGGGCTGGTCGAACAGGATCGCGGCCATCGAGGCCTTGGCGGTGTCGCGGCGGAACGGCGAGACGCCTTCGACAGTGTGGTACAGGGTGGCGCCCAGTGAGAACAGGTCGCTGACCGTGCCCCGGCCCCGGCCCTCCAGGCGCTCGGGGGCGGTGTACTCGATGGAGCCGATGAACATGCCGGTGGAGGTCAGCCGGGTGTCGGCGTCGTGGGTGGCGATCCCGAAGTCGGTCAGCAGCACGTCGCCC
Source organism: Amycolatopsis sp. SID8362 (assembly GCF_010550475.1). Classification (NCBI taxonomy): domain Bacteria; kingdom Bacillati; phylum Actinomycetota; class Actinomycetes; order Pseudonocardiales; family Pseudonocardiaceae; genus Amycolatopsis; species Amycolatopsis sp. SID8362. Next base: position 2,799 of record NZ_JAAGNB010001224.1, on the reverse strand, counting down.
CGCTCGGTCAGCAGGACGTTGCCGGGCTTGACGTCCCGGTGCGCGATGTCCGCGTCGCCGGCCGCGCTCAGTGCCGCCAGCAGCGCCGCCGCGATCGGCGTCGCCTGCTCCGGGGAGAGCGGGCCGGAGTCCAGCCGGTCGGCCAGCGTGTCGCCGTCGACCAGGCGCATCACGATCCAGGGCGTGCCGTCCTCGACGACCACGTCGTGGACGGCGACGACGTTCGGGTGGTCGCGCAGGCGGGCGGCGTGGCGTGCTTCCCGTTCGGCGCGCTTGAGCCGGTCCGCCCGTTCGACCTCGCTGGACGACGGCGGCAGGCGCATCTCCTTGATCGCGACGTCCACGCCGAGGGTTTCGTCGTGGGCCCGCCACACCCGCCCGAAACCACCGGCTCCGAGTTCGCCGATGAGCCGGTACCGGCCGCCGATCACCAGGTCCGGTCGCCCCTGAGCCATCCCCGCCGCCCCCGAGTTTCTCACGTTGTCCCGAGCAGCATAGAAGCTCACGCCCGGCGTCGGCGGGAGCTGACCGGTTCCCGCCGTCAGTCTCGGGTCAGGTCCGCCGACACCGTCCAGAGGCGCTCCGCGGTGGCGGGGTCGAGCGCCCAGGCCTTCACGCCGTGGGGGTGGTCGGCGAGTTCGGCGTCGTCCGGCACCGGGTAGGCCTCCTGCGCGTCGTCGAGGTAGTGACCGCCGGTGCGGGCGAACTGCGGTGCGACGGCCGCGACAACGCTCGTCGCCGCTCCCTGTTCGACCGTCTTGTACGCGAAGATGCCCGCGGCTTCGGCCGCGGCGAGGGATTCCTTCTGTGCCGCGGTGAAGTTCCGCTGCAGTCCGGTCGCGACCCCGCCGGGGTTGACGGCGTTCGCGAAGATCCCGTCGGCCGCCCAGCGACGCGTTGCCTCCACCGCGAACAGCGAGTTGGCCGTTTTCGACTGCGCGTAAGCGATCTGAGGGTCGTAGGCGCGGCGCGTGAAGTGGAGGTCAGTGAAGTCGACGCCGGCGCGCATGTGGGCTGTCGAGCTGACCGACACGATCCGCGCCTCGCCGCGGTCCGCGGCGCCGCGGGCCAGTGCCGCGTGCAGGCCGGTGGCCAGGGCGAAGTGGCCGAGGTGATTCGTCGCGAACTGCAGCTCCCAGCCCTCCGCGGTGTGGGCCGGGCCGCCCGTGACGATGCCCGCGTTGTTCACCAGCAGGTGCAAGGGCCCGTCCCAGTCCCGCGCGAACCGGCGGACGGACGCCCGGTCGGCGAGGTCGAGCCGGGCGACCCGCGAACGTGGCCCGGGGACCGCCGCGGCCGGGTTCCGGACGGCCAGGGTCACCTCGGCTCCCGCGGCGGCCAGCGCGCGAGCGGTTTCCGCGCCGATCCCCGACGACGCCCCGGTGACGATCGCGCGGACACCCGCGAGGTCGACACCGGCCAAGACGTCGTCCGCGGTGCTGGTGGCGGTGAAGGGCGTGGTGATCAGCGCGGTCATGCCGCGAACTATACAGACTGAACAGAACTTGTATAGTTCGCGGCATGACCGTTTCCGAAGCCCCGGACGCCGAGACCGGGCGCCGTGACGCGGTGCTCGAGTCGGCGCTGCTGACGTTCGCCCGGCACGGGTACCGGAAGACCTCCATGGAGGAAGTCGCGCGCACGGCCCGGATTTCCCGGCCGGGGCTGTACTTCCTGTTCGCGTCCAAACAGGACTTGTTCCGGGCGGCGGTCACCCGGGCGATCGAGCGGGACCTCGCCGCGGCCGAGGAGATCCTCGCCGACACCGGAAAGCCGTTGCGGGAGCGGCTGGCCGGCGCGTTCGACCGGTGGGCCGGCCGCTACGTCGGGCCGATGAGCCGCGACGTCCCGGCGGTCATCGAGGAGAACCCGGACCTGCTCGGGCCGATCACCCGCACGGCCCCGGAGCGGTTCGAAGAACTCGTCGTCGCCGCGGTGGGCGGCGCGGCGGCGGCCGATATCGCGCAGACCTTGATCAGCGCGTCGGTCGGGGTGAAGCACCAGGCGGAGACCCGGGAGGAATACCTCGGCCGCATGACCACCGCGATCGCCCTCCTCGTCCCCTGACCGCTCGCGGCGCGGGCGAAACTTCGTGTGGTGTGCGCCCGGGTCCGGTTCGATACTGGTCGGATGGTCTCCGAGCCACCGATCGTGACCCTGGCGCCGGACGCGGGACGGGCGTTGCTGGGCACGGTGTCCTCGGCGTGCGTCCCGCGGCCGAGCCGCGTGCTCGCCGGGACGGCCAGTCACCCGGCTGCCACTGAACTGGTCCCGGCGCCCGCGTTGTCGCATTTGTCGAAATGATGGAGCGGCCTTTTGCCCGAAATGGGCAGGGTTCTTTTTCGGTAACCCCGCACGCCCGGGCGTTCTAGAATCGCTTTCGGCGGGCTGGGTCACGGGGGGATGAAATGGCGGCCGATGCGGTGGTGGCGTTCCGGGTGCTCGGCCCCGTCGAGGTCCGGCGGGCGGGGGTGCCGGTGCTCCTGCCCGAGGGACAGGTGGCCCAGCTCCTCGGGGTCCTGCTGGTCAACGCGAACCAGCTGGTGCCGGTCGACACGCTGATGGCGGTGCTGTGGCCGGACGAAGCGCCGGCGACCGGCCGGAAAATGGTGCAGGTCCGGCTTTCCCGGCTCCGGGCACTGCTGGCGAGCACCCCGGCCACGATCATCGGCGGCCGCGCCGGGTACCGGCTGGACGTCCGGGCGGACGCGGTCGACCTGGCCGAGTTCCGCGCGCGGGTCGCCGCCGGGCGAGGGGCCCCGCCCGAGGACGCGCTCGGCCTGCTCGGCTCGGCACTGG
>NZ_JAAGNB010001169.1:0-5174 GCF_010550475.1 Amycolatopsis sp. SID8362 | reverse complement strand
CGGCCGCGACGCCGGGCTGCCGATCTCCTCGTCGCCGTTGAGGACCAGCCGCACGGCCGGGCGCGGCAGCCCGGCGGCGTCGAGCGCGCGCAGCGCCCACACCGCGTGCACCAGTCCCGACTTCATGTCGAAGATCCCCGGCCCGGTCGCGCGGTCGCCGTCCACCGTGAACGGCCACTCCGCCAGGGTGCCCAGCGGCCACACCGTGTCGTAGTGGCAGAGCAGCAGCACCGGTTCGCCGGTGCCGGCGAAGTCGTAGACCTTGATGTCGCCGTACGGCCCGCCGTCGACGTCCTGGACCTTCTCGGGCGCGCCGAGCCGGTCGCGCAGCCAGCCGTCCACCCAGGACAGTCCACGGTCCAAAGCGGACTTGTCGTCGCTGGGCGTCTCGATGCCGACGTAGGCGGCGACGTCGGCGAGGAGGTCGTCGCGGTGCGCGCGCACCCACTCGTGCAGTTCCCGGATCACAGCGCTCGCTCCAGTTCGGTCAGGTGGTTTTCGGACATCGCGACGGCGCCGGTCTCGACGTCCCGCAGCCGGCCCAGCACCGCGCGCAGCAACGGCACGGGCGCTTCGGCGAGCACCGGCGCGTAGTGGTGGTGGACCTCGACCGGCCGGTGCCGCACGGCGATGTCGCGCCAGATGCCGCTGCGGTCCTTCGGCTGGGTCCGCAGCCACGCGACCAGCCGGTCGGTCGCCGCCTCGCGCCCCGCCGCACCGGGCAGGTAGGCCGCCGGGTCGAACTGGTCGAACGCCTCCAGCGTGCGGTCGCCCGCCGCGGCGAACACCTCCGCCGCCAGCGCGTGCATGAGCGGCCGGTGCCGGTCGATCAGGTCGGCCATCGGCGCGTCGGCGAGCGCGGTCGTGGTGAGCATCGCGCCGAAGCCCAGCTTCGCCCACAGGTAGCCCTCGACGTTGGCGGTCGCCTTCGCGGGACCCCACGCCTGCAGGTCCGCCACGACCTCCTCGACCCGCGGCGTGATCCGGCCGTCGGGCTCGCCGACGACCAGGGCGCCGAGGCCGCCGTCCCGCACGACACCGGGTTCGACGACGTCGGCGAACAGGTTGACGAACGCGCCGACCGTCCGATCCGGACGGACGCGTGAGGCGATCAGCCGCTCGTTGAGCCCGTTCTGCAGTGACACGACGAAGCCGTCGTCCGCCAGCCGCGGCGCCAGCCAGTCCAAGACGGTTCCGGTGGCCTGGGCCTTGACGGCGAGCAGGACCCGGCCGAGCACCGCCGGGGCGGCTTCCGGGGCGAACGCGGGCAGTTCGACGGTCGCGTCACCGTCCGGCCGCCGCAGGGTGAGGCCGTGCGCGGCGATCGCGGCCACGTGCGCCGGGTCGGTGTCCACGATGGACACCGGGTGGCCCGCGCGCGCGAGGTGGAACGCGAGCGTCCCGCCGATCGCGCCGCCGCCGACCACCGTGTACGAGCGCCGGTCAGACATGCGCCTCCTTCCCTTGCTGCACAGCGGTTTCGCCGGTCCAGTGCAGCGGCAGGCCCGCCGCGCCCGCCGTGGACCCGCCGTCCACGCGCAGGACCGCGCCGGTGATCCAGGCCGCCTCCGGCCCGGCGAGCCAGAAGACGGCGTCGGCGACCTCCCGGGGTTCACCGCGGCGGCCGAGCGGGTTCACCGACACCGCGGCCGCGTAGGCCTCGCTGACCGGGTTGGCCTCGCTGTCCACGGTGACGAAGCCGGGGCTGACGGCGTTGACGCGGATGCCGTGCGGCCCGAGTTCGACCGCACACGCCTTGGTGACCATCTCCAGCGCGGCCTTCGACGTCGCGTAGTGAGCGGCGCCGGGACGCGCCCGGGTCGCCGCGCCGGAGGAGATGTTGACGACCGCGCCGGTGGTCCCGGCGGCCACGTGGGACCGTCCGAACGCGACGGTCGTGAGCAGCGCGGCGCGGACGTTGACGTCCTGCACGTGGTCCCACGCCGCCGCCGTCATCTCCAGCAGGGGAGTGGCGGGGTAGATCCCGGCGGCGTTGACCAGGACGTCGACGGGACCGGCCCGCTCGACGAGTCCCTCGGCGAACTCCGCGTCCGCTAGGTCGCCGGGCAGCTCGACGACGTCGGCCGCCAGCCGGTCGGCCACTGTGGACAGTTCCGCCGCGCGCAGGTCGGCCAGGACGAGGCGGTCGCCCGCGGCGGCGAACCGGGCGGCGATCGCCGCGCCGATCCCGCCGCCGGCGCCGGTGACGAGCACGGTCCGCACTACAGCTCCTTACCCTTGGTCTCGGGCATGGTCAGGTAGACCGCGACGCCGATGAGGGCGGCCGCCGCCACGTAGACCCACACCAGGTGACCGAGGTGGTGGGCGTTCAGCCAGGTCGTCACGTACGGCGCGGTGCCGCCGAAGATCGCCACGGCGAGCGCGTACGGCAGGCCGATGCCGGTCGTGCGCACCTCGGCCGGGAACTGCTCGGCCATGATCACCGCGCAGTTCGCCGAGTAGCCGACGATCAGCACCAGCCCGATCAGCTCGATGACGAAGACGCTCCAGAAGCTGTTGCCCAGGAAGTGGAACGCGGGCCAGGCGAACACCACGAACCCGGCGGCGAACGCGGTCATCGTCGCCTTGCGCCCGAGCCGGTCGGACAGCAGGCCGCCGAACGGCAGCAGCGCGATGAACACGACCATGGCCAGGGTGTTGGCCAGCAGCGCCGTCTTGAGCGGGATGCCGGTGCTCAGGTGGGCGTAGGCCGGCATGTAGGACACCCACACGTAGTAGATCAGGGTGCCGGCGATGGTCACCCCGGCCACGCGCAGCGCCGCGCCCGGGTGGTCGCGCAGCATCGCGACGAGCGGGTTGCGCCGCGGCTTGGCGGAAATCTTCGTGAACGCCTCGGTTTCGTGCACCGACACGCGCAGCCACAGGCCGACCAGGCCGAGCAGCCCGGCGATGCCGAACGCGAGCCGCCAGCCCCAGCTGTGCAGGTCGCCTTCGGACAGCGTCGAGTTGAGGATCGTGCCCATCAGCGCGGCGATCAGCGAGCCGAGGCCGACCGAGACCTGCTGCCACGAGCCGGCGAACGCGCGGCGCCCGGGCGCCGCGGACTCGATGAGGAACGCCGACGAGGAACCGAATTCACCGCCCGCCGAGAAGCCTTGCACGAGCCGGGCCAGCAGCAGCACGATCGGGGCCAGCACGCCGATCCGCGCGTACGTCGGGCACAGCGCGATGACGATCGACGCCCCGGCCATCAGCGAGATGGTGAGCGTCAGGCCCTTCTTGCGGCCCTTCCGGTCGGCGTACGCGCCGAGCACCGCCCCGCCGATCGGGCGCAGGACGAACCCGACGGCGAACACGGCCAAAGTGGACAGCAGGGCGGTGGTTTCGTTGCCACCGGCGAAGAACTGACCGGCGAAGACGGGCGCGAAGGTCGCGTAGACGGCCCAGTCGACCCATTCGACGGTGTTGCCGACGGCGCCGGCGACGATCGCCTTGCGCTGCTGTGCGGTCAGGCGGTGGGTGACGGCGGTGTCCACAGTGGTCATGGCTGCTCCTGCCGGACGTGGTCGACGATCTGGGCGTGCGTCGCGTACCAGACGCCGTCGTGACCGTCGATGTGGTCGAGCAGCTCGGCCAGGGTCGCGAGCCGGGACCGGTGCCCGATGATGTGCGGGTGCAGGGTGAGCTGGAAGATCCCGCCCTCGGCGTACGCGGCGTCGAACTCGTCGCGCCAGATCGAGAGCACGCCGCGCGGCGGGGTGTAGGGCCGCAGCGACGCGAACCGGTCCATCATGAAGTACGGCGCGTCGTCGCGGATCCACTCGACCGGCAGCTCGACGATCCCGGTGGGCTCGCCGTGTTCGAGCAGCTCGTAGCAGTCGTCGTCGGCCATCAGCGACGAGTCGTAGGTCAGGCCCAGCTCACGGGTGATGGCGAGGGTGTGCGCGGAGAAGTCCCACGACGGCGTCCGGATACCCACCGGGCGGGTGCCCGCGAGGCGTTCGAGCACGTCCGCGGCGCGGAAGGCGAGGTCGCGCTCCTCGGTCTCGGTGAGGGCGGTGTTGCGCTCGTGGATCCAGCCGTGCAGCGCCACTTCGTGCCCGGCGTCCACATAGGACTTGACTTCGCCGTCGTGGAGCAGCGCCGACACGGCGGGCACGAAGAAGGATGCGGGTGCGTTGTGCCGCTGGAGGAGCTTCAGGATGCGCGGGACGCCGACGCGGGCGCCGTACTCGCCCTGCGCCAGCTTGCCGGGCAGCACTTCGCCGTCGCGCAGCGCGGGTGTCTCGTGGTCGGAGTCGAAGGACAGCGCCACCGCCACCTTCGCGCCGCCGGGCCACGACGCCGGGCGCAGCGGGCGCCCGGCACGGACGTGTTCGACATGCCCACGCCAGGTCGCTTCGTCCCACTGCCACGGTTGTTCCGTCATGCGTCCTCCAGCTTGGCGGCGGGCGTCGGGGCCCACGCGCGCTTGAGCGTCGAAACCTGCAGGGTCACGTCGGCCTCCCGGAGCCCGGGCAGCGCGCCGACGACGTCGGTGGTGTGCCGGTACAGCTCGCCGTAGTGCCGCAGCACGATCTGGCCGACGAGGTTGAACCGGCCGGTGGTGGCCGAGAGGTACTTGGTGCCGGGGTGCGCGGCGAGCTGCTGCCCGGCGCGGTCGAGCTCGCCGGGGACCACCGAGAGCCAGAGCATGAATTCGAGGGCGTAGCCGAACATCGACGGCTCGGCGAGCGTCCGGAACCGCAGGCACCCGCGGCGCACCAGCGAATCGACGCGTCTGGCCACAGTGGACTCACTGCTGTCGACCAGTTTGGACACCTCCTTGAACGCCATCCGGCCGTCTTCGCCCAGCGCGGCGCAGATCGCGAGGTCCAGTTCGTCGAGCTGCTCCGGCGGGCGCTCCCAGTGCTGCTCCTCGAACGGCCGCACCTCCCCGCCGCGCAGCTCGGCGACGGCTTCGCGGCTCAGCTCGCCGGAGTCCCAGTCGTGGTTGGAGGTGAACGTCCGCATCACGGCGAAGGTCTCGGCGCCGCGGACGTCGCCGTCGCCGGGGAAGCCGTTTTCCTGCAGCCGCGCGATGTCGCGGTAGGAGGGGAGGACGAACTCGGCGGAGCAGTCGGCGCTGCCGGCGAGCACGGTCGCGTACCGCACCTCGGGCCGCGCGGCGAGCGCTTCGGCGACGCCGGCCGCCGTCCCGGGCCGGCACCGCA
>NZ_JAAGNB010001120.1:0-7427 GCF_010550475.1 Amycolatopsis sp. SID8362 | reverse complement strand
TTCCAGCCGCAGCAGCGTGCCGTCGCCGGTGCCGGGGATCCGCTCGGCCAGCACGCGCACGCCCGCGCCCGAGCCGAGCGACAGCCGCCGGGTCCAGGACTCCCGGTCCGGGCCGTCGAGGGCGAGCGCCCGCAGCACGCCGTGGTCGGCGGCGTCGAGCAGGTCGGTGGCGGCCTGGTTCATCAGCACGACGTCGGCGCCGAACACCAGCACCGGGCCCGGGCGTTCGCGCATGGCGGTCTGGAAGGCGTTCAGCAGCCGGCGTTCGGACAGCCGCGCGCCTTCCAGCAGGCGGCGTTCGATGTCGCGGACCGCGCGGACGAGGAACGGTGCCAGCATCGGGTTGGCGTCGCGGGTGATGCCGGTGATGTCGAGGACGCCGGCGATGCGGCGGGTCACCGGGTGGTAGATCGGGTGGCCGTAGCAGCTGAACGCTTTGAGCGCCTCGACGTAGTGCTCGCCGCCGTGCACAACCATGCCGCGGCCTACTTCGAGCGGGGTGCCGAGGCCGTTGGTGCCCGCGGACTCTTCGGCGAAGTAGCGCCCGGGCAGCGCGCCGATGCGGTCGAGCGCGTGCTCGACGGCGGTGTCGTCGCACCAGCGGTCGACGATGTTGGCCGAGCTGTCGCCGAGGATCGTGCAGAACCGGGTGCCCCGCAGCTGGTCGGCCATCTCGTCGAGGACCGGCCGGGCGGCCACGACCAGCCGGCTGGACCGGTCGACGGCCCGGAACGCGGCCCGCTCGAGCGCGTTGTCCGGCTCGACCCCGCCGAGGCGCGCCCGGCGCCACGACAGCTCGATTTCGGCGCGAAGCGACATCGGTTCCCGCACGTTCCCGTCGCCTCCTCGCTGACGGCGTCCGATTGGGGGACAGTAATGGCACTCGGTGGCGAAATGGAAGACCTGGTCTGAACGGCGGCGTCAGAACACCCGATCGGCGTAATCAGGCGTGCTGGGTGGTGGCGGCTTTCTCGAGGCCGAGGAGGGTGATCGACTTTTCGCGCATCTCGACCTTGCGGACCTTGCCCGTCACCGTCATCGGGAACTCCTCCACCACGTGGACGTAGCGGGGGACCTTGTAGCGAGCCAGCTTGCCCTCACAGAACTCCCGCACCTTCTCCGCGGTCAGCGGCTCGGCGCCTTCGCGCATCCGGACCCACGCCATCAGCTCCTCGCCGTACTTCTCATCCGGCACCCCGATCACCTGCGCGTCGAGGATGTCCGGGTGGGTGTAGAGGAACTCCTCGATCTCCCGCGGGTACAGGTTTTCCCCGCCGCGGATGACCATGTCCTTGATCCGGCCGGTGATGTTGAGGTAGCCGTCGCCGTCCATCACCGCCAGATCCCCGGTATGCATCCAGCGCGCCGTGTCGATCGCCTCGGCTGTCTTGTCCGGCTGCTCCCAATAGCCGAGCATCACCGAATACCCGCGGGTGCACAGCTCCCCCGGCTCCCCGCGCGGCACGGTCAGGCCGGTTTCCGGGTCCACGACCTTGACCTCCAGGTGCGGCCCCACCCGCCCGACCGTCGAGACGCGACGTTCGATCGAGTCGTCGGCGCGGGTCTGGGTGGACACCGGTGAGGTTTCGGTCATGCCGTAACAGATCGACACCTCGGCCATGCCCATCCGGTCGATGACCTGCTTCATCACCTCCACCGGACACGGCGAGCCCGCCATGATCCCCGTCCGCAGCGACGACAGGTCGAAGCTCGCGAAGTCCGGGTGGTTCAGCTCCGCGATGAACATCGTCGGCACCCCGTACAGCGACGTGCACCGCTCCGCCGCCACCGCTTCCAGGGTGGCTTTCGGGTCGAACGCCGGTGCCGGGATCACCATGCACGCACCGTGGCTGGTGCAGGCGAGGTTGCCCATCACCATCCCGAAGCAGTGGTAGAACGGCACCGGGATGCACACCCGGTCCGTCTCGGTGTAGTTGCACAGCTCGCCGACGAAGAAGCCGTTGTTGAGGATGTTGTGGTGCGACAGCGTCGCGCCCTTCGGGAACCCGGTCGTGCCCGAGGTGTACTGGATGTTGATCGGGTCATCGGCTGACAACCCGGCCTGCAGATGCTTCACCTGCTCCGGGTCCCCACCGGCCGTCATCAGGGCCTGCCAATCCGGGCCGCCGAGGATCACGACGTGCTCCAAGGCGGCGCACTTTTCCCGGACTTCTTCGACCATGGCCGGGTAGTCGGAGGTCTTGAACTTGTCTGAGGCGACCAGCAACCGGATCCCCGCCTGGTTCAGGACGTATTCCAGCTCGTGTGACCGGTAGGCGGGGTTGATGTTGACCAGGATCGCGCCGATCTTCGCCGTCGCGTATTGCAGGAACGTCCACTCCGCGCGGTTCGGCGACCAGATCCCCACCCGGTCACCCTTGCCGATCCCCCGCGCCACCAGTCCGAGCGCGAGAGCGTCGACTTCGGCGGCCAGCTCCCGATAGGTCCACCGGCGCCCCGCGGTCCGATCGACCAGGGCGTCGCGGTCCCCGAACGCCGCCACCGTCCGATCGAAGTTGTCGCCGATCGTGTCCCCGAGCAGCGGCACCGCGGAAGCGCCGGATGCGTAACTGAGCATGGGGTTCATCCTCACGTCCGGGATGCGGCCGCCGGTGTCCAAGAACTGGACACCGGCGTCAGCCCTGACTGGTGTTTTCCTGCAGCTTGCGCCGCCGGGACGCCCACCGCTGGGTCTCCGAGGCGACGATCTCGTCGACGGCGGCGAGCAACGCCCGCCGGTCCGCCTCGCCGCGGCGGTCTTCGGGCAGCAGCCGGTACTGGTGGACGACGCTCCGCAGCTCCGACCAGCGGCCGATGAACTCGACCCAGTTCTCGTGCCAGTCGAAGGACCGCCGCAACCCGGTGACGACCAGAGTCGCCGCGGCCAGCACCGCGGTCACCCAGGCAACCGCCCCGAGCGCGGCGGCCACGGTGGTGGCCGCGGACCCGAGCAGCAAGGCGACCTCGGTGGCCCGGTTCGCCACCCGGTTCCGATCCGCGTTCCGTCGGTACCACCCCAGCTCCCGCAACGCGACAGCCAACGCGGGATCGGCTTCATCCCACGGATCGCCGGCGCCCTCGGCACCCGAACTACGCGAAGTCATGGCGCGACAGTAGCCACCTTCACCAGACCATCAACACCATCCCGGCAACCATGGCGACCTCAGCCCCGACCGCGGCGGCCACCTTCGGCTCCCGCACCCGCCGGCCAAGGTCGGCAGCCCACCGGCTCAGAGCCGCGGGCCCGAGCACCGGCTCTTTGGCCAGCCGACGCCTCACCTCGCCGAGGTCCACGACCCGCCAGCTTGGCATCTCCCCCACCCGGCCCAGCTCCACGGCCCGGCGCGACCTCCGACCCGACCAGGCGATCCAGCACCGCACCACCACCCAAACCACAACCACCACCCGCGGCGAAACCCCGCCGCCCACCCCACCGTGCACGTGTCCCGGCACCGCCACCGCATGCGCACCCTCCAGCGGCATCACCACCGCCAGCACCGCCGTCGCCACCAGGTCGCACAACACCGGCAACCGCGCCCGAACCGGCCCCGCGGCGCCCGCCGCCCAGTACGCGACTCCGCCGAGCAAGCCCGCCCACCCCAACGGCCCCAACCCGTCCCACCCCGGCACCAGCATCGCCACCATCGCCGCGCCCACCGCAACATGGGCCCACCGGCAGCGCGCAGGCAGCAACACCTCAGGCACCGTGGCAATGCCCGTTCGGCGACGGCGGGACGTCCAGCGTCGGGTTCCGGTCGAAGAACCCGACCGGCTTCAGCGTGAAGCCCGCGTAGTCGACCGGCATCACCGGCCAGTCCTCCAGCCGCGGGAAGTGGGTGAGGCCGAACGTGTGCCACAGCACGATGTCCTCGCCGTCGACACTCCGGTCGGCCGCCGTCCACGCCGGGAGGCCCGCGCCGCCTGGATGCTGGTTGACCAGGTCGCCCGCCGGGTAGCGCTCGGCCGGGTCGTAGCGGGTCACCCAGAGGTGTTTCGTCGCGAACGCCGCTCGCTGGTGGATCGACGACGACTCGTCGGCCAGCAGCGTCGGCTGCCCTTCCGGGTACAGCGCGTACGCCACCTCGCGGCCCGCGCGGTTCCGCCGGTCCGGGTTGACGATGTGCCACGTCCGCGCCCGGCTGTTGTCCGCCACGCGCGCGGCCGACGACTCCGACGTCAGGCGCGTGCGGGATTCCCGGAACGCGTTGCCGTACGGGTTCGCCGGGCTCACCGGGAGCCGCTCGGCCTCGACCTCGTCGACGGCGTTGCGCGGACCGTCCACGCACACGTCGAGGCGGGCCGAGAACAGGTGCTGGTGGAACGGCGCGCCGAGGCCCGGCGCCACCTCCGTGGCGAACTCGCCCGAGGTGAACGCCGAGGTGAACGTGATGCCGGTGGCCTTCGCCTCCAGCTGGATCGTGCCGTCCAGGTAGAGGTACCAGTAGAAGCCGTAGTCGTAGTTGCCGATCGTGGTGAAGAACGAGATCACCAGCCGCCGCTGCCGCCGGGTCTCGCTGGAGCCCGCGAACATGTCGCTGTGCTTCCACAGCACGCCGAAGTCCTCTTCGTGCAGGCAGATCGCGTTGCGGATGGTGCGCGGCTGCCCGAAGTCGTCGGCGATCGTCGCGTCGAAGTAGCGGATCTCGCCGAGGCAGTCGCAGCCGAGCTCCAGCGAATTCGCGTAGCGGGCGAACATGTACTCGCCGCAGTCGAAGTAGTTCTGCCAGTACCGCACTGGCGACGGGTCGGCGTAGGGCACCACCATCTCCGCGACCGACGCCCGGTACAGCACCGGCCGCTCGTGGAAGGACAGCTGATGCAGCGTCAGGCCTTCGCGCTCGTTGAAGCCGAGCCGGAGGTCCCAGTTCTCCCACCGGACCCGGCTGCCCTCGACGCTGAAACTGGGCCCGGCCGGCTGCGTGATCTCGATCGGCTTGAGCGTCGTGCGCCGCGGGCCGGTCTGCGCCGGGTCGTCGAAGTTGCCCGGCTCCTGCGGCACCGGCAGCTCGCGGTGGTCGAGCACCCGCACGACCTCGCGGCGCGTCAGGTCGACGTAGGCCACCAGGCCGTCCACCGGGTGCGCCCACGGGTGGTCCTTCTCGTGGAACTGCTGGAAGCCGAGCACCCGCACGATCCGCCGGCCCGCCTCGCCCGGCAGGTCGTACGCGCCCGCCGACAGCGGCACCGACCGCACGCTCGCCGGGTCGATGCCGCGCCGCGCCAGCGCCTCGGTCCACGTCGCGTCGGCGTTGACGATGTCCTCGACGAGCTCGAACTCGGTGTCGATGATCGGCGGCTGGCCCGAGACGGCGGGGTCGAGCTCCGTCACGGAGTCCACAGTGGACCGGGTGACCGAGACGACGACGTCCCGCGAGCTGCCGTCGGCGAGGTCCAGCAGCAGGGCGCGGAACCGGCGGTCGAGCGGGTCGCCCGTGCGGAAGGCGAGCACGTCCGCCTTGGCCGGTTCTTCGAGGGCGAAGAAGGCGAACCGCACGGCGTCGCCGAGCAGCCCGGCGTCGGCGAGGACGCGGCGGGCCGCGGTCACCTCGGGTTCACTCACGGGGTCGAGCGGGTGGGTGGCGGTGGTGGCGGCCCGGTCGGTGAGGGTCATGATCGCTCCTGTTCAGGCGGGTTCGGCGGCGGGGACGACGGCGGTGGCCGGGCGCAGCGCCCGGTGGAGCACGAGACCGAGCACGAAGGCGCCGAGCAGCACGGCGCCGATGATCGCGGCGAGCGTCGCGGACCCGCCGATGAGCGTCGGGAAGTTGCCGACGGTGAGCACCAGGCACGCGGCCAGTCCCGCGAAGCCCAGCAGGGGCGCGACGACCGTGTGCCAGACGCGGCGGTCGGCGCCGGTGCGGCGGAAGAACACGAGCACGGCCAGGCACGTCATCGTCATCAGCGCGAGCACGCCGAGGGTCGCCGTGCCCGCCATCCACGAGAACACCTGGGTGACCGGGTCCATCCCGGTGACCGCGAAGAGGGCGACGAACACCAGCGCCGAGAGCGTCTGGACGACCGACGCGACGTGCGGGGAGCCGTGGCGGACGTGGCTGCGCCCGCAGTGCGCGGGCAGCGCGCCGGAGTTGCCGAGCGAGAACGCGTACCGCGCGAGGACGTTGTGGAACGACAGCGCGGCGGCGAACAGGCTGGTCACCAGCAGCACCTGGACGATGTCCGAGCCCGCCGTGCCGAGGTAGTTCCCGACGGTCGTGATCAGCATGGTGCCGGGGTCGGTCCCGGCCTGGGCGACCGCGGCGTCGTCGCCCCACGCCGACACGACGGCCCACGAGGACAGCGCGTAGAACCCGGTGATGAGCAGCAGCGCCGTATACGTGGCGCGCGGGATGGTCCGGGCCGGGTCGCGGGCTTCGTCGCGGAAGATGGCCGTCGCCTCGAAGCCGATGAAGCTGGCGATCGCGAACATGATCGCGATGCCGAACGACCCCGACCCGATCTTCGCCGGGTCGAACAGCGCCGCCGACAGGCCGGACGGCGAGCCGCCGCGGACGGTGACGACCGCGTCGAAGACCAGCACGATGCCGACCTCGCAGAGCAGCAGCACGCCGAGCACCTTGCTGCTCAGCTCGATGTGCCGGTAGCCCAGCACGCCGACGACGGCGAGCACCGCCGCCGCGTACACCCACCATGGCACGGCAGGCCCGCCGTAGTGCCGGACGAGGCCGTCGAGCGTCGCGCCGAGGTAGCCGTAGACGGCGAGCTGGACGGCGGTGTAGGTGACCAGCGCGAGGAACGCGGCGCCGAGCCCCGGCGCCCGGCCGAGGCCGCGCCGGATGTAGGTGTAGAACGCGCCGGCGTCGGGCACGTGCCTGCTCATCGCGCAGAACCCGACCGCGAACAGCAGCAGGACGACGCAGCAGACGACGAAGGTGGCGGGGAAAGCGGCGCCGTTGCCCAGCGCCAGGCCGAGCGGGACGCTGCCCGCGACGACGGTCAGCGGCGCGGCGGCCGCGACGACCATGAAGACGATGGAGCCGGCACCGAGGGAGCCGGAGAGGGAGCGTGACGCGGATGTGTCCATTGCGGACCTCCGGAGAGGACGGGGACTTGCGGTCGGCCCAGGCTTGCCGAGCCACGTTGCCGACCGGTTCGCCGCGCGTCAAACCCCCGTCTCCGGCACCGGGAACCCGGCCGGGCCCGTTCTCCGAACGCGGGAACGGCCCGCGCGGAGATTCTCATTCGACTTGTGCGGCGCGCGAACGGCCCGTAATACCTGCGTGACAGACCTTGTCTAGCGTGGTGCGCCCCGGGAGGAGAGATCCCATGTCGTTGCCGCCCAGACTGCTGCCGCCGGTGCGCGCGGAGTCCCCGATGTCCGGGCTCGACCGGCGCAACCTCGGGCCGCTGCCGGTGTTCGCGCAGTCGGTGGCCGGGGCCGCGCCGTCGGCGGCGATGGCCGCGAGCCC
>NZ_JAAGNB010001068.1:0-7114 GCF_010550475.1 Amycolatopsis sp. SID8362 | reverse complement strand
ACTGGCTCCTGCTGCTCGGCCGGCGCGACGGGCGGTGGCTGGTGGGCGACCACTTCTGCGCGTTGACGCCCCTCGGCGGGCAGGAGCCCTTCCTCGGCTGGCTGGACGACGCCGCGCTGGAACGCGCGCTGGCGCCGCACGCCCCTTGGCCGGCGGAGATCACCAACCGCGACCGCCTCGCGCTGGGCGCCGCCGTGGAACCGGTGCACGCGGGCAGGTTCCGCTGGCTCGCCCGCACTCCGGGCGAAGCCACCCCGGCCGAACCGGACGGCTGGACGTGCGGCCTGCCCGAGGTCCTCGGGCGCATCAGCGACGTGCTGGCCGAGGACGAGACCGCCGCGGCCCGCTACGGCGACGACCTGTGGGCGGCGAGCCGCCACTACACCTACCGCCTCGAGGTGCTCGCCGCGAACGGCGAGATCGGCGCGGAGGAGGCCGCCGCGGCCGCGGTGAGCTGGGGCGAGCTGCCCCAGGTCGTCCGGTTCGCCGCCGAGTCCGCCGCCCGGGGCCGTCCCCGGACCGGCTTGCTGCAGCGCACCTTCGAGGATCTCTTGCGCACCAACGAAAAGACGACCGCCGGCCTGGAACAGGAGGCATGAAACGATGGAAACGCTCTACCAGTGGTTCGCCGAGTCGGCCGCCAAGCACGCCGACGAACCCGCGCTCGAAGTCGGCACGCGCACCCTGACCTACGCCGGACTGCGCGACCTCGCCGGGCACCTCGCCGCCGAGGCCGTCACCGCGGTCGGGACCGTGCCCGCCCGGATCGGCGTGCTGGCCGAACGCAGCGTGCTGACCTACGCCGGGTACCTCGCCGCGGGGCGGCTCGGCAGCACCGTCGTCCCGCTCAACCCTGCCTTTCCCGACGAGCGCAACCGGATGATCGCCGAAGCCGCCGGCCTGGACCTGGTCCTCACCGAGGAGAGCGCCCGACTCGGCGTGCCCGAACTCGTCATGGCCGAGCCCGCGGACGGCGCCGCGCGCACCCCGCCGGAGCCCCGCACCGGGGACCTGGCCTACATCCTGTTCACCTCGGGCTCGACCGGGAAGCCCAAGGGCGTCCCGATCCGGCACCGCAACGTCTGCGCGTACCTCGCGCACGTCGTGCCGCGGTACGGCATGGCGCCGGGCAGCCGCGTCTCGCAGACGTTCGACCTGACCTTCGACCTGTCGGTGTTCGACATGTTCACCGCGTGGGGCGGCGGCGCGACGCTCGTCGTCCCCAGCCGCGCAGACCTGCTTGCGCCGGTCCGGTTCGTCGCGGAGAAGCGGCTCACCCACTGGTTCGCCGTGCCTTCGATGGTGTCCTACGCCCAGCGGTTGCGCAGCCTGCGGCCGGGGAGCATGCCGACGCTGCGCTGGAGCCTGTTCTGCGGTGAGCCGCTGACCACGCACCAGGCCGAGGCGTGGCAGCGCGCCGCGCCCGGCGGTGTCGTCGAAAACCTTTACGGGCCAACGGAACTGACCATCAGCTGCGCGGAGTTCCGGCTGCCAGCCGATCCGGCGGACTGGCCGGTCACGGCCAACGGGACCGTGCCGATCGGGCGGCCGTACCCCAGTGTCAGCCACGTCGTCCTCGACGACCAGGGCCGCCCCGCGGTCGAAGGCGAACTCTGCGCGCGCGGGCCCCAGCGCTTCCCCGGCTACCTCGACCCCGCGGCGAACGAGGGCCGCTTCTACCACTTCGGTCCGGGCGATGAGGTCGCGCGGCTACACGGTCCGGACGACGAACTCGACGACGCCGCCTGGTACCGCACCGGCGACCGGGTGTCCTGGCAGGACGGTGCGCTCGTCCACTTGGGACGGTCGGACCAGCAGGTGAAGGTGCGGGGCTACCGGGTGGAGCTCGGCGAGATCGAAGCCGTGCTGCGGGACCAGGAGAACGTACGCGACGCGATCGTGCTGGCCCTGCCCGGCAGCGGTGGCACGACCGAGCTGGAAGCGGTGTGCACGGGTTCGGGCCTCGACCCCGAGCGACTGCTGGCCGCCGCGGCCGAACGCCTGCCCGGGTACATGGTGCCCCGGCGGATCGGCGTGCTGGACGCGCTGCCCCTCAACGTCAACGGCAAGATCGACCGTTCGGCACTCACCGCGCAGGCGATCGGGCAGCGCGGATGATCGCCGTGGAAGGGAAGACCATGGAAACGGCCGCGCCGGAACTGGTGCCCACGGAGGGTTTCTGCCGGGCCATCGCGAAGCTGCCGACCGGCGTCACGGTGCTGACGACCGTCGCCGGGGACTCCCCCGTCGGCTGCACGGCGAACGCGGTGATGTCGCTGTCGGCCGACACCCCGAGCATCCTGGTGTCGCTTGGCAGCCACAGCCGCACCCTCGCGGCCATCCTCGGCACCGGGTCGTTCGCCGTCAACACGCTGTCCTGGTCCCAGCGCGCACTGACCCGCAAGTTCGCGACCGGCAGCCCGGCGGAGCGCTTCGCCGGCGTTCCGTGGCAACCGGAGCGCCGCGTCCCGGTCCTGTCGGCGGCGGGCATGGCGCTGGTGTGCGAGGTGGGTGACACGGCGGACCTGCTGGACCACACGGTGGTCGTGGGGAAGGTGGTGTGGCTGCGCGACACGAACGCGGCCCCGACGGTGCTGTACGGGCGGGAGCAGTACCCGCTCGGGGCTTGAGGGAGAGGCGAAAGTGCCCGGTCCGGCGGACCGGGCACTTTCGTCTGCGTGGCTTCAGAGCACGGACCGCCGGGCCGGGCTCGCGTCGGCGACCTGCTCGGCGGTCGCGCGGGCCGCCGCGTCGAGCAGCACCGAGAACCGCGGGTCGGCGCGGATCTCGCGGTGCCAGGCGACCTGGGTGAAGACCTGGAACGGTGCCGTCCACGGGACCTCGACCAGCCGGCCCTCGGCCAGCTCGGTCGCCACGCTGAGCCGGGGCAGCAGCGAAATGCCCAGTCCCGCGATCAGCGCGTGCTTCACCGCGTCGATCGAGCCGAACGTCAGCGCCCGGACACGGGTGTCGGCGGCGTCGCCCAGCGTCCGCTCGAACAGGCGCTGGTAGCCGCTGCCGCGGTGGGCGCAGAGCAGGGGCTGCCGGGCCAGCCGCGCGGTCGGCACCGGCTCCGGGCCGACCGGCCCGTCCTGGCCCGCGACCACCACGAGCGGCTCGGGGCACAGCAACGTCGAATCGGCCTTCGACGACGAGTCGCAGACGTCGATGAAGAACGCGCAGTCCACATCGGAATCGCCGATCCGGCTCCACGGATCCTCTTCCAGCGGCCGGATTTCCAGCGCGAGTTCCGGGTGGCGGCGGTACAGGTACTCGACGATCGGCACCAGCCGGTAGGACGTGAGGCCGCTGTCGGCCCCGACGGTCAGCGCGTCGCCGACCGCGGTGCCCGCCAGCACGGTTTCCTCCGCCATCCGGCTCAGCTTCACGATCTTGTGGGCGTAGCGCCGGAACCGCTGGCCCGCCGTGGTGAGCCGGATGAGCGCGCCGGTGCGGTGGAACAGGTCGCACGCGAGGTCGCGCTCCAGCTTCTTGATCCGGGCGGTGACCGTCGGCTGGGCGACGCTCAGGTCGCTGGCGGCCTTGGTGAAGCTCGCCTTCTCGGCCACGCTGAGGAAGGTGTTCAGAGACGCGGTGTCCACGACCGGCTCACCACCGGTCCGCGCCGAGGTCCCGGTTGCGGGTCGCGGCAAGCCCGCGAACTCTCCGCGCGACCGTGGCGGCTTTCCCGTGGTGGTGGAGCGACTCGGACACGAAACCTCCCAGCGGCCGGCAACGGGTCGCCGGCACGGCACGCTTCACGACTACGTTCTCCCCAGCGGCGTCCGCGGCGCCTTCCCGGCCGCGGAAATCCTTTTCTCCCGCACCCGGCGGATACCACCCGGTCCGGACCGGCAAACTGCTCCCATCAGGCGGGCGGGCGGAGTCAGCGCTTTCACCCGCCGTGGCCGGTACCGCGACGTCCTTCACTCCAAGAGACCAGCATCGCCCCGTCATCCCCATTCATCCTCTCCGCGGGAGGAGCACACTTTTCGCATTTTCGAGATCCCCGCGCGCGACGGGGAAATCAGCCGAACACCAGGCGCAGCACGGCGCTCACGACGGCGGCGCCGATCATCGCGGTCAGGATGGACCGCTTGCCGGCCAGCAAAGCCACCCCCACGCCGACGCCGGCCAACGCGGTCAGCGTCCGCACCGAAGACACCTGACCCGAACTCGGCCACAGCAGGGTGACCACCAGCCCGGCGATGAGCGCCGGAGTCGCGCAGGTCAGCGCGTTGCGCAGCCAGGTGGGCAGTTCCCGCCCGCCCGCCGCCAGCGGCACGACCACCCGCAACGTCAGCGCGGTGGCGCCGAGCGCCAGCACGATCAGCCACTGGTACGTCATTCCCGCACCCCCAAGGCCGCGCCGGCCACGGCACCCGCGGCACCGGCGACCAGCACCGGGACGCCCGGGGGCGCCCAGGCGACCAGCGCGCCCGCCGCGACGACGCCGAGGACCGCGAGGAACCACGCGCGCTTGGTCTTCAGGTGCGTGCGCAGCAGGCCGAGGAAGAACACCGGGTAGGCGGCGTCCAGGCCGAGCCGCCCGGGGTCGCCGATCGCGTCGCCGAGGATGGCGCCCAGCGCCGTCCCCGCGGTCCAGCCGCACATGCACAGCGACCCGGCGACCCGCAGGGTCCGCAGGTCATAGCGCCCGTCACCGCGGTGGGCGATCGCCCAGGACCCGTCGGTGATCAGCAGCGCCGTGCCCGCCCGCGACCAGGCGGACCCGGTCAGCGCGGGGGCGATCGTGGTGCCCATCAGCAGGTAACGCGCGTTGAGCGCGGCCGCGGCGCCGACCACCGCCCAGACCGAGCCGTGCTGCCCGATGACAGCGACGGCGCCGTACTGGGCACTGCCGGAGAACACCAGCAGGGACATGGCCACCGGGGCCAGCACACCCATCCCGACCGAGGCCGCGAGCGCGCCGAACGCCATGCCGTCCGCCAGGTCGGCCGCGGCCACCGGCAGCACCGGGCGCACGACCGCGGCCGGTGAACGACGTTCGGCGGTCGTTTCGGTCACGATGTTCACCTCCTCGGGCTCGACCTGATCAACGTTACCAACCAATCCCGGTGTTGGTAACCCAGTCGGGTGGCCCTACCCGGCAAATACTTCTCTAAACCGCCAAAACAGCCACTATTGCTCCATCGGTGGTAACCAACAAGCGAACTTGCTGGTAACCTCCCGCACATGACCCCCCGCCCGGCGGCACCCGCGCCGCTCACCGTCATCCAGAGCCTGGTGAACACCCGGGAGCTGCTGGAGCACCGGGACGACCTGACCACGGCGGATGGCCTGGTGGCGTGGGCGGCGGACGCGGGCCTGCCGTGCCCGGCCCGGCCGACAAAGGCAGACCTGACCCGTGTGAGCCGGGTCCGGGAGGCGTTGCGGCAGCTGCTGCACGGCGGCGAAGGCGCGCCGGCCGCGGCGGCGGTGCTCAACGGCGAACTGGCACGCACCGGCACCCGCCCGCTCCTGCGGGCCGATCCGCCCGGCGCGGAGTTCGCCGGCGACGCCGCCACCGCACTGGACGCGGCGCTCACCCGGGTGCTCGCCACACTGGTCACCGCCCGCCTCGACGGTTCCTTGGCGCGCTTGAAGATCTGCGGCGCCGAGGACTGCCTGTGGGCCTACTACGACCGCTCCCCCAACGCGGTGAGCCGCTGGTGCGAGACCTCGGTCTGCGGCGCCCGCCACAAGATGCGCGCCTACCGCGCCCGCCGCGCCGCGGCCGCCGTGAACTGAGTCCGCAACCGCGAACGGCGGCGTGGCGTCGCGAGAACGCCACGCCGCCGTTCGCCGGGATCACCAGCCGACCGCGACCACCAGCCACTGCGGGTCGCCGTGGGACACGAACGACGACTGGCCCGCCACGTCGTCGTACGGGAAGCCGTACGCCAGGCGGTTGATGCCGTGGTCGTGCCAGAACTTGGCGTAGTAGTTCGCCGGAGCGCCCTGGTAGTACTGCGCGGGGTCCTGCCACTGGGACTGCGGGAGGTGCGCGGTGTGCCGGTTGAGCGCCGCGCACATGTCGGGGTTGCCGGCCAGCGAGCCGGCGCACCCGGTGATGTTCGACGTCGGCTCGTTGACGCCCACCGACTGCGCGTAGGCGGTGAAGTAGTTCGCGTACTGGCCGCCGGCGCGGAAGTCCGGCGCGCTGCCCGGCGCCGGGATCCGGTACGGCGCGTTCACCGTCGCCAGCCCCTTGAACTCCGCCGGCACCTCGGCCTGGAACCGGGCGAAGGTGGCCGAGCGGTCTTCCTGGAACAGCCCGTAGTCGTCGCCGACCTGGACGTCGTAGCCGTCGTGCGCGTGCAGCCGCATCGCCAGCTTCAGCGCGAACGCGTCGACGCGGGTGGTGTTGCCGTTGAAGACGTCCGGCCCGACGGTGAACTCGATGAAGTCGGCGTACTGGCCGTTCGGCGTGCCGAGGTAGAAGTACATCCGGCCGGCGGAGTTCGCCGGCATGTCGAGGTAGGGCTGCTCGGCGATCGAGTGGGTCTGCCCGCCGAAGCTCCAGTACACCTGGCTGTCCGGGTACTTGCCGTTGGTGCGGTTGAGCACCTTCACGGTGAGCACGTTCCGCGCGGCGGGGATGCTGCCGGTGTCGCCCCAGAACGAGTCGGGCGGGGTGCCCGGCTGCGTCGGGACGGTGCCGCCGCCGGTGCCGAACACCTGGAACTCCCAGAGCGAAACGCCGTAGGGGGTCGCCCGCGCGGTGGTGTACAGCCGCACGTACCGCCCGGCGCCGGTCACGTTCAGCGTTTGCGTGCCGCCGGTGCCGGTGCTCGTCTGGTACACAGTGGACCAGGTGGATCCGTTGTCGGACAACTGGATCTGGTACGCCGTGGCGTACGCGGCCTCCCAGCGAAGCACGACCTGGCTCACCGTCGCGGCGCCGCCGAGGTCGATCCGGATCCACTGTGGATCGCTGAACTGCGACGACCACCGGGTGGCGGTGTTCCCGTCCACGGCGGCGGCCGCGGGCGTTCCGGCGTTCTCGACCGAAGACGCCGTGACGGCTTTTCCTTGGGAGATCAGGGGATCGGCCGCGTTCGCGACGGGCGCGACGAGCCCGAGCGCGGCGACCGCGAGTGCGGCGGCCGTG
>NZ_JAAGNB010001020.1:0-4750 GCF_010550475.1 Amycolatopsis sp. SID8362 | reverse complement strand
GGCCTGGCGTTCAAGGCGGGCACCGGCGACCTGCGGGACTCCCCCGCGCTGGCGGTGGCCGAGGACCTGGCCCGCGCGGGCGCCGAGCTCACGGCGCACGACCCGGCCGTCGGCCAGGTGCCCGGCGCGAGCGCGGTCCAGGTCGTCGACGACCCGTACCTGGTGGCCAAGGACGCCGCCGCGCTGGTCGTGCTCACCGAATGGCCGGAGTTCCGTGACCTCGACTGGCCGCGGCTGGCCGCGTCGGTGGCGCGACCGGTCGTCGTGGACACGCGCAACCTGCTCGACCCCGCCACCCTCGCCGACGCCGGGTTCACGCACCTCGGCGTCGGAACCCGGCCGCCCGCTACTCCGTTCGAGTGACGTGGGTGCTCCTGACGAGTGTGGGCGCGATCACCGGGTAAGCGGGCGGGACCACCGATCCCGTCAGGGGGCCGCACCATGCCGAACCGAGTCCTGATCAGCCGCGACAGCAAGCCCATCCCGTGCGAGGAGTGCGGCTTGCCCACCCTGCACGTGGCCCGGCTGGTGTCGGGCGACGGGGCGCTGCTGGGCCAGACGATGGTGTGCACCGCGTGCCGCCGGCACCGTGCGGAGGCCGACGCCGTCCCGGTGCACTGAGGTTCAGCGGTCTTCCAGCTGCTCCACCAGCAGGCGCGCGGGCAGGATCATCGCGCCGAGCCCCAGCCGGGCCGGCACCCCGTCGCCCTCGGCGGTGACCAGGCGCTGTTCGAGCTGGTGCAGCAGCGCCCGGCAGCCGTCGAGCTCGACGGGCTCCCCGGCCGCGGCCACGGACTGGACGGCCCCGGCGAGGCAGTGCATGAGGTCCGCGAGCGTGTCCCGCGCGTCCGGCCACGGGTAGGCGAAGGGGTGCTCCTCGCGTTCCGACGTCGTCCGCACCGCGGCGACGAGCTGGGACAGCGGCGACCAGAGGGCGATGAGCGTCCGCAGTGGACGTTCGTGCCGCGCCCCGGCCCCCGGGCGGCCCCGCCGCAGGTTGAGCCGCCGCCCTTCCCGCGTCAGCCCGGCGGCGTCCTCGGCGGCCAGTACCTGGCTGCGCACGTCGTTCGCCCGGGAGAGCAAGGAGTCGACGTCCTCGGGTTCGTCGTGGCGGACGAGGTCGGACGTCGCTTCCAGCAGCTCCGCGAGCGCCGTGGCGACCCGCCCGGCGGCGGTGACGAGCCGTTCGCCGTAGAGCGGCGGGAAGATCAGCGTGTTGACCGCGACCCCGATGGCGGCGCCCAGCGCGGTTTCGAGGAGCCGGTCGCCGAGCAGCACGGGCTCGGTGGCGGTGCCGTAGGAGACCACGAGCATGCCGGTCACCCCGACCCACACCCCGGACTCCCCGAACCGCCGCCAGCTCCCGGCGAGCAACCCGGCGAACACGACCACGGCCAGCGCGACGGCCTGCCACGGAATCAGCTGCCCCGCGACGGCGGCGAGCAGCACCCCGGTGGCCACCGACCCGACCTGCTGCACCCAGCCGCGCAACGACCGGTAGACGGTCGCTTCCACGAGGAAGACGGCGGCGTAGGGCGCGAGAAAGGGTTGCGGCAGGCGCAGCACGAGGGTGGCGAGCAGCCAGGCCCCGGTGGCGGCGAGGGTGGCTTTGGCGCTTTGGACGAGGATCCGCCGTTCGCGCCCGGGGACGCGGAGGGCACGGGCGAACCAGCCGAGCGGGGTGCGGTCGCGTCCGTCGTCGGGTGAGGGACCATCGGTGCCGAGCGCGACGGTGAGCCGGCGTTTGAAGCGGAGCCGCCGGCCTGGGGTTGGTTCGGGTGTCGGGGTGCGGTGGGAGCCCGCTGTCTCGCCGGACCGGCCGCCGCGGGCCGCCACCCCGGCACCGCCGCTCGCAGTCTCGTCCGGTCCGGCATCGCTCCGCCGGAACCGCTCGTCCTCAGCCGGGGCGACCCCAGCCGCGCCCTCGCCTTCTCGCTGGTCGGTCATCCCGGCGGCGCCACGTGCACCAGCTTCGTCCGGGTCAGCTCGTCGAGCAGTTCCGGCCCGTACCCGTACCCGTTCCCGCTCCGCCCCCGTGGCTGCGCCGCCCCGCCGGGCGCGCCGCCGAAGACGTTGTTCACCTTCACCGTCCCCGCCGGCAGCTCGCGCCACGCGCGCTGGGCGTGGGCCATCGACGCGGTCAGCACCGTTGCCGCCAGGCCGTATTCGCCCTTCGCCGCCTCCGCCAGGCCGTGCTCGAAGCTCGGTACCACCTGCACCGGCGCGACCGGGCCGAACGTCTCCTCCGTCATCACCCGCAGGTCGGACGCGCACCCGCCGAGCACCGTGGCCGGGTAGTGCGCGCCCGGCCCGTCCGGGACCCCTCCGCCGGTCATGACGCGGGCGCCACGGGAAACAGCGTCGGCGACGTGCGCATGGACGTGCTCACGATGGCGCCGGTCCACGAGCGGTGCCAAAGTCCGTGAGTCCGCTTCCTTCACCAGCGCGTCCAGGAACTCCGAAGCGATCGCCTCGTGCACGTAGATCCGTTCCACGGCAACGCAGATCTGCCCCGAGTTGGCGAACGCCCCCAGCGCCGCCTGTCCCGCCGCCCACGCCGGGTCGACGTCCGCGTCGATCACGAGCGGGTCGTTGCCGCCGTTCTCCAGCAACGTTTTCGCGCCGGTCGCGGCCGCGCTCGCCGCGATCGAACGGCCGGTCGCCGTGCTGCCGACGTGGGCCAGGACGTCGACGTCGTCGCGCATCGCCAGGATCGCGCCGACGCCGCCGTCGCCGTGGACGGTCTGCAGCACGCCGCCCGGCAGGACTCCGATGAGCAGTTCGCCGAGCAGCTGACCGGTGTGCGGCGCGCGCTCGCTCGGCTTGTGCACCACCGTGTTCCCGGTGGCCAGCGCCGCCCCGAGCAGCCCGCACGCGACCGCCACCGGGTCGTTCCACGGCGTCAGCGCGACGACGACCCCGCGCGGCTCCGGCACCATCAGGTCCGTCGCGCCCGGGTCGCCCAGCAGGCTGCGGCCGCGGTGGACCGGGCCCAGCTCGGCGTACTGGCCGAGGGTGCCCGCGCCGGCCAGCACGCCTTCCAGCGCTTCCTCGCGGGGACGCCCGGTTTCCGCTTCGTTGACCTTCGCCAGCTCGTCGGCCTGGGCTCGCAACCGCTCGGCCGCCGTGTGCAGCAGCGCGCCGCGCTCGGCGGCCGGGGTCCGCGCCCATGCGGGCCGGGTCTCGTTCGCCAGCGCCAGCGCCGCGTCGATCTCGTCTTCGCCCGCGACCGGCACGCTGCCGACCACGCTGCCGTCGGCCGGGTTCCGGATCTCGATCATCCGCACCTCCTCCGTGTCCCCGCCCGGTTACCCGCGGCCGCGCGATCGACACGCCGTTTGACCCCGCGCCCGGCGGGTAGCCCGCTGCGGTGACTGTCGACTACACCGTGGTGATCCCCACGACGGGCCGGGAGACGCTTCGGCCGCTGCTCGAAACCCTGCTCGGTGGCGAAGGCCCGCGGCCGGCGGAGATCCTCGTCGTCGACGACCGCACCGGCGGGTCCGAACTGGACCTGCCCGGCGGTGTCCGCGTGCTCCGCTCCGGCGGGCGCGGGCCCGCGGCGGCCCGCAACCTCGGCTGGCGCACCGCGAAGAGCGAATGGATCGCCTTCGTCGACGACGACGTCGTGCTCGCCCCGGACTGGCCCCGGCAGCTCGCCGCGGACCTGCAGCCGCTGCCCCCGGCGGTCGCCGCCTCCCAAGGCCGGATCACCGTGCCGCTGCCGGCGGACCGCCGTCCCACCGACGACGAGCGCGGCACCGCAGGCCTCGAACACGCCCGGTGGATCACCGCCGACATGGCCTACCGCCGCGCCGCGCTGGCCGAGGCCGGCGGCTTCGACGAACGCTTCCCGCGCGCCTTCCGCGAAGACTCGGACCTCGCGCTGCGCGTCGCCGAGGCCGGGCACCGGATCGGCCGCGGCGACCGCCTGACCACGCACCCGGCCCGTCGCGCGGGATTCTTCCACAGCCTGAAGTCCCAGCGAGGCAACGCGGACAACGCGTTGATGCGCCACAAGCACGGCGTGCTCTGGCGCCAGCGCACCGGCGCGGGATCCGGCCGGCTGGGCCTGCACACACTGTCCACAGTGGCCGGACTCGCCGCTCTCGTGCTGCCTTTGCTGCGGCAGCGCGGGAAAGCCGTCCTCGCCGCCGGGATCTGGACGGGACTGACCGCCGAGTTCGCCGCCCGCCGGATCCTGCCGGGACCGCGCACGCCCGGTGAGGTCGCGCGCATGGTCGTCACCAGCGCCCTGATCCCGCCCGCCGCCTGCTACCACCGCGTGCGCGGCGAAATCGCGGCGCGGCGCCCCCGCCCGCCGGTCGCCGTGCTGTTCGACCGCGACGACACGCTGATCGTCGACGTCCCCTACCTCGACGACCCGGCGGGCGTGCGCCCGGTCCCCGGCGCCGTCGACCTGGTCCGGAGACTGCGGGAAAACGGTGTCCCGGTGGGGATCGTGAGCAACCAGTCGGGTGTCGCGAAAGGACTGATCACACCGGACCGGCTGGCGGCGGTGAACGCCCGCGTCGAAGAGCTCTTCGGCCCGTTCGGCACCTGGCAGGTCTGCGTCCACGACGACGGCGACGGCTGCGACTGCCGCAAGCCCCGGCCCGGGATGGTGCTGCGCGCCGCCGTCGAACTCGGCGTCGACCCCGCGTCCTGCGTGGTCATCGGTGACACCGGCGCCGACGTCGACGCCGCCCTCGCCGCCGGCGCCCGCGCGGTGCTGGTGCCCACCGCCCGC
>NZ_JAAGNB010000979.1:0-3640 GCF_010550475.1 Amycolatopsis sp. SID8362 | reverse complement strand
CCGAGATCCGGCCGCGCCGGGTTCCGGCCAGTCCCGCCGCGCCGCCGATTCCAGCCGAGCCGCGCGCCGCGGTCCGCCGGTTCCGGCCGCGCCGGACTCGGGCCGGTCCCGCCAGAACGACCCGCGGGCGTGCGAAGCTAAGCCACTCCGGGGTGCGCCGCCCGGCGGTTCTCCCTTGCCAGCGCAACCGTCTCCGCCACCCGCCGTTCCTTCGTCTCCGCCCGCTTCGCCCGCGATCCACTCCAGGATCAACCGCCGCGACGAAGGCGGGAACGCCGCGAAACAGCGCCACGCCACGTCCTCCCCCTCGAACGCCCGGCGCAGCTCCGGTGGCACCACCCCATCCTGGGCCTCCGCGAGCGCGTCCCAGGTCCCGGTCCGCCTGGCCAAGTCGACCATCGCCTGACCCGCCGGAGTCATCAGGCCGGCCGCGGTGAGCCGCTCCACGCGCTCGCGGTTGACGCGGCTCCACGTGCTGCGCGGTTTTCGCGGCGTGAAGCAGAGGTACGTGCTCTCCGCGTCGCGCCGGAGTGCCTTGCTGTCGATCCAGCCGAAGCACAGTGCCTGCTCCATCGCCTCGTGCACCCGGACGCCGGGCACGAGGCTGTGCTTGCGTCGGATCACCAGCCACACCGCCGGGACCCGCGCCGCGGCCAGCCAGCTCCGCCAGGCGGCCACCGACGTGACCTCCACCACCGGGATGCCCTCGATTTGCTCCATGCCCCGATCATCGACACCAAACTGTTCACCTTCTGAGCACTTTGCCGCGGGAACAATCCCGGCCTTCCCGGCGTAGCGTCCTGTTATGGAGATCCCGCTGAAGACCGACCGGCTCGTGATCCGGGACTGGACGGTCGACGACGCCGAAGCCGCGTTCGCCGTCTACGGCGCGGAGGACGTCACGCACTGGCTCACCCCGGCCATGGACCGCGTCGGGGATCTCGGCGCCATGCGCGCCGTGCTGAACGCCTGGCAGGAGACCCAGCCGAACCTGGTTCCGCCGCGCGGGCGGTGGGCCGTCGAACGCCGGGAAGACGGGAAGGTCATCGGCGGGCTCGGCATCCGGCTGCTGCCGCCGTTCGAAGAGGACCTCGAACTCAGCTGGCAGCTCTCCCCCGAGGTCTGGGGCCAGGGCTACGCGTCGGAGGCCGCCACCGCGCTCATCAAGTGGGCCTTCACCCAGGACACCGACGAGCTGTTCGCCGTCGCGCGGCCGAACAACACGCGCGCGATCGCCGTCGCGAAGCGGCTCGGCATGCAGTGGGTCGGCGAGACGGACAAGTACTACAACCTGCGGCTGCAGGTGTACCGGGTCCGGCCCACCGACCTCATCGGCTGACCGGCGCCAGCAGGAAGACGCGGATTTCTCGGTGCTCGGCCCGCACGGCGTAGCGGTCGTACGCGGGCCAGTACGCCGCGACGGCGTCCCACATCTCCTGGCGCTCGTCGCCGGCCAGGAGGCGGCCGGTGACCTCCTCGGTCCGCCCGTGCCGGGTGACCGTGGCCGCCGGGTGCGCGAGGAGGTTCGCCGACCACGCCGGGTGGGTCTCGCCGCCCCAGTTCGAGCCGATCACGACGTAGCCGCCGGCGCGCTCGACGTACAGCAGCGGCACCTGCCGCGGCTCGCCGCTGCGGCGGCCGGTGGTCGTGAGCAGCAACGTCCGCAACCCGACCGCCGCGCCGACGCCGACCCGGCCGCCGCTGATCCGCAGCAGCACCCGGTCGGCCGGCACGAGCGCCCGGCCCACGGCGGCGAACGCCTTGCTCTTGCCGAACCCCGCGAACACCCCGCGCAAACCAGCCACGATCGAACCTTAGGTCACCACCGCGACGGTGCCGGCGGCGCCACGACCGGCGGGCGGTCGTCGCAGGTGATCGTGTTCGGCAGCAGCCACGGCGCCAGCCAGCCACCGTCGTTGCCACCCAGGTCGGTCAGCGAGAACTCCGACCCCGTCGGCGGGAAGTTGAACGACCCGCAGTTGTTGACGCCCACCGCGCCGACGTTGCGCGCGTCGACGTTCCGGAACGACGCCGACCCCGCCGAGCGGGCGCTGAGCACCGACGTCCCGGTGCCGTCGACGCGCAGGTCCGCGAACTTCAGCCCGGCGATCTGGTACTTGTCCTTCACCGGGAAGTCGCTGACCAGCATGATCGCGTTGTAGGTGTTGTCCAGGAAGTGGTCGCCGGTCACCTCGACGTCGGCGGCGATGTCCTTCTCCAGCGCGTAGAACCAGAGCGCGCCCAGCCCGATCTTCCAGTTCAGCTCGAACGTGCCGGCGCGGACGGTCGTGTTGTCCGTGATCCGCAGCGCCCCGCCGAACGCCTCGGCGCCGAACCGCGAGCCCACCTGGATGGCGCTGCCCTCGCGGATCGGGTCCGCCACGAGATTGCCCGAGACCGTGTTGTCGACGCCGCCGTACAGCGCGATCCCGTTGGCCAGCACCGGCGTCTGGATCGTGTTGTGGTCGAACGTGTTCAGCGCGTCCTGGCGCTGCTCCGACCACATCGCCAGCCCGTCGTCACCGGTGTTGCGGACGAAGTTGTCCGCCACCACCGAATCCGTGACTCCCGTGTGGAAGTTCAGCCCGTCGGCGATCTGGTCGGCGATGACGTTGTTCGTGACGCGCGTGTTCCGCATCGGCCCGTCGAACCAGAGGCCGACTTTCGTGTGGTGGAGGTACAACGAGTCCACAGTGGAGTCACTGAGCGCGCCGCCGATCGCGTTGACCTGGTCGGTGTCGACGCGTTCCCGGACGTCGCCGTCGATCGCGAAGCCCGACAGGTGGACGTCGTGACTGCCCCCGGCGGCGGCTTCTTCGCCGTAGACGCCGACGCCGTGGCCCTCGAGCGTCGTGTACCAGCTGCCGGCGCCTTCGATCGTGACGTCGTCGACGATGACGTGCCGGTTGACCTGGTACGTCCCAGGCGGCAGGTACACCTTCAAGTGCGCGCGCCGCGCGAAGGCGATGGCGCGGTCGAGAGCATCGGCCGAGTCGCGGCGGCCGGTCGGGTCCGCGCCGAACAGCACCGCGTTGGCCGCGAAGGGAACCACGCGGGGCGGCGCCACCTGCTCGGAGTCGAGCAGGTCGACGACCGTCCACTCGGCATCGGCCGACGCGGTCAGGCGCACCTTGTCCCCCGCCCGGTACGACCGGCCGAGCAGGAGCCGCTGCTCGTCGTAGAAGTGGCTGGGGCGGAACGGTTTCGTGATCGACGGCGCCGGCGTGGTCGCCGCGGGCACGCACCCGCACTCGGTGATCCACCAGTCCGGGTGCAGCAGGTCGGCGTCCGGGTCGTTACTGAACGGGTATTGGTTGTACAGCCAGGAATACCGCGAAGTCAGTGTCATCCGCTGCCGGTGGCCGCCGTTCACGGTGACGTCGAGGGGCGCGGTGATCCCGCCGCCGCGCGGGGCGTCGGGGATGCTGTAGCGGACGGTGATCGCGTTGGCCGCGGCTGGCAGCTTGAACTCGACGTACTGCCCCGGTGCCAGGCGGACGGCCCGCCGTCCGGACGCCTCGGAAGGCAGCGTGTACGCCGTGCGGTCGGGGCCGATCACGACACCGTCGGTGCGCGCGTTCTCCGCCTCCTGCTCCAGGAAACCGACGGCGGCGCCGCGCCCGGCGACCAGCGCGGGGTC
>NZ_JAAGNB010000919.1:0-5901 GCF_010550475.1 Amycolatopsis sp. SID8362 | reverse complement strand
CCGGGACGGCCTGGTCCGCCGCGTCCCCGGAGCCCAGCTCGCCCCCGGCCTGCGCCAGCAGCCCGCGGGGCGGCCGATCGCCCGAGCCGTCGTCAACCGCAGCAAGCGGGACCCGGCGGCCGAGCGAGCGGCGTTCGACGCGTTCGCCGCCGGCCTGGCCAAGGCGGACGTGGTGACGGCAGACAGCCCGCCCCAAGGCGTGGTCGCCGGTCGTGTGATGGAACGAGGAGAAGAGAGCAGGAAATGAGCATCCCCGCACCTGGAGTCAGTGTCGAAGCCCAGAACTTCAACTGGCTGGTGAGCCGCTTCGCGCAGCACACCGCGGGCGCGATCGCCGCCATCGCGGTCTCGGCCGACGGCTTGCTGATCGCGGTGTCCTCGGAGCTCGAGCGCTCCAACGCCGACCGCCTCGCCGCGATCTCCTCCGCCATGCTCGGCCTCGCGCACGGCGTCTCCGAAAGCCACCCGCTCGGCTCGCCGGACAAGGTGATCATCGAGCTGGAGCACGGCTACCTGCTGGTCTGCACCATCAGCATCGGCTGCTCGCTCGGCGTCCTCGCCAACAAGCAGGCGAGCCTCGGCACGATCGCCTACGAGATGGCGATGTTCGCCAACCGCGCCACCGAAGTCCTCACGCCGGGCCTGATCGAGGAGCTCAAGAACACCGTGGGTGCGTGATGACCGAGGAGCCGGACATCTCCTTGCTGCGGCCGTACCTGATGACCTCGGGGCGGGCGCAGCCGGTGGACCAGACCCTCGAGATCGAGGCGCAGGTCATGACGTCCCGCCTCGGTGCGGCGTCGCACCCGAAGCTCACGTTCGAGCGGCAGGAAATCGTTTCCCTCTGCCGGAGCACGATGTCGGTCGCCGAGGTGGCCGCCATGCTCGGCCTCCACATCGGCGTCGCCCGCGTGCTGGTGGCCGACCTCGCCGAGCTGGGCTACGTCGTCGTCCGGCGCCCGGCGAACCACAACAAGCACGACCTCGGCATGATCGAAAGGGTCATTCGTGGACTCGAAGCCATTCACTGAACCGGCGCCCCGCCCGCCGGCCCCGGTCAAGATCGTCATCGCGGGCGGCTTCGGCGTCGGCAAGACGACGGCGGTCGGCGCCATCTCGGAGATCAAGCCGCTGACCACCGAAGCGGCGATCACGTCGGTGGCGGCTTCGGTGGACCGCACCGGCCACGTCCCGGCCAAGACCACGACCACGGTCGCGCTCGACTTCGGCTGCATCACGATCGACGACGAGGTCAAGCTGTACCTGTTCGGCACACCCGGCCAGGACCGCTTCGGCTTCATGTGGCAGGACCTGGTCCACGGCGCACTCGGCGCGCTGGTGATCGTCGACACCCGCCGGATGGACGACTGCTACCCGGCGGTCGACTACTTCGAGAACGCCGGCCTGCCGTTCGTGGTGGCGGTGAACATGTTCGACGGGGCACTGGGCCACAACCTCGACGACATCCGCTGGGCCCTCGCGGTCAGCGAGGACGTCCCCCTGATCACGTTCGACGCGCGCCAGAAGCTGTCGGTGCGGGACGCGCTGCTCGCGGTGCTGCACAACACGTTCAAGAAGGCCCGAGCCCAGGCGGGCGCGGGGGCTTGAGCGGAGTTCGCTACACTGATCCACGGACCCCGCGCGGCGTCCACCCTGTGAACCTCCCCAGGGCCGGAAGGCAGCAAGGATAAGCAGGCTCTGGCGGGTGCGCGGGGTCCCCTTCGTTTTCGGCTCCGGCCTTCGGGGCTTCGCCCCTTCGCCGGGCCTGCAACTTCGTCGTTTTGCCCGGGGGCCGAGCCCCCGGAGCCCCCACGGTGCCGTCGGCGCGGGTGGGCGGGTCTGCCGCGGCTCGCGGGGCCCGGCAAGTCGCGCCGGGTGGGTGGGGCCGTGGTGTCTTGAATGAGTCATTCAGGACCTCCGAAGACCTGAATGACTCATTCAAGACGTCAGCGAAGCCGCGGCCGAGCGAGCCGCCGCAACTTTGCCGGGCCTTGGGCCGGGACGTAGTGAACGACCCTTTCATCTCGTCTGGCGAGGTGAACGACTCTTTCATGGCATTGCGGGGCGGCCAGGGTCAGAAGAGGCCCAGGACGTCTTCTGGGGGTTGGGGTGAGGGTGGTAGGTCCGCGTCCGTGATCGGGGTTGCCCGGCCTGCCAGTTTTCGCAGCTCGGCGCCGTGCACGCAGCGTGCGGGGAAGGCCGCCGAGGCTGTTCGCCGGTCGATCTCCGGGGTCGGGAGCGGGGTGGCCGAGGCCGCGAACACCAGGTTGCCGAAGCGGCGGCCCTTCAGGACCGCCGGGTCCGCCAGCACCAGGACTTCCGGGAAGACCTCGCGCAGCGTCGCCAGGAAACGGCGGGCGAAGGGCAGGCCCGAGCCGTCGGTGATGTTGGCCAGGTAGATGCCCGGGGCGCGCAGGATTTCCGCGATCGCGCGCGTCGCCTCCAGCGTGGCCAGGCCGCCGGCCAGGGTCGCGCGCTCGAACGCGTCGACCACCACCAGGTCCGCCGTGTCCTCGCGGCGGGTGGCCAGGCCCGTCCGGCCGTCGGTGATCCGGACGCGCAGGCCCGGGAGCCGCAGGCCCAGCTGGGCGCGGACCAGGTCGACCAGCTCGCCGTCGGCGTCGAACACCAGCTGCCGCGAGCCCGGCCGCGTCGCCGCGACGTAGCGCGGGAGCGTGCACGCCGCGCCGCCGATGTGCAGGGCGTCGACGGGGCCGGGTGGCAGCTGGTCCACCACGTCCCCGAACCGGCGGACGTAGTCGAACTCCAGGTTGTCGGGGGTGTCGAGGTCGACGTACGACTGCGCGACCCCGTCCACCGACAGCAGCCAGGCGTTCGCGCGGTCGGCGTCCCGGATCAGCTCCGCGGTGCCGAAGCGCACCGGGTAGCGCCCGGGCATCGGCCCGGTCTTCCGCGAACGGCTCACGGAGTCCGAGGTTATCGGAAACATTCCGCCGGGCTCCGCGATAAGTGACCGGAACGATCATCGATCGAGGGGGTTCTTCCTTGCGTGCGAACGCAGTAATCGCCGCCGTGGCGCTCGCCGCCGTCGCCTTGGCGACGCCGGCCGCCGCGGACGTCCTGCCCGACCGGGCCCAGGCCGTCTCGCTGCTGGAGACCGGCGGTCCCGGGGTGAGCCGGGCCGCCGAAACGGCGTTGCTCGGCTCCGCCGCCGACCTGCGGGAGTTCCTGGCCACCGGCCGGTACCGGGCGCAGGAGACCGACGAACGCGTCCTGGTCGACCAGGCGCTGAGCGCGGGCGGCCCGGTCACCAAGCGCGCCGCCCAGCAGGCGCTGGACGGCACGGCCGACGACATCCGGGCCTTCCTGGCCACCGGCCTGGCCCAGGCGCGGATCGCGGACGACCGGATTGCCGTCGGCCAGGCCATGAGCACCGGCGGCCCGATCGTCAACGCCCGGGGCCAGCGGGCGCTCGACGGCACGCCCGCCGACGTCCGCGCGTTCCTCGAGACCGGCTTGCAGCAGGCGCGCGACACCGACGAGCGGATCACCGCGAACCAGGCCCTCTCGGCCGGTGGTCCCGAGGTGCGGGCGGCCGCGCAGACGGCGCTCGACGGCACCCCGGACGACATCCGGTACTTCCTGTCCGTGTGGCGCCAGGTCGCCGCGGGCGGCGACACCGAACTTGCCGGGATCCAGGCGCAGGTCGACTACGGCAAGGCCGCCGCGGCCCACCACAGCGCCATCGGGGTGCAGCTGGCCAGGAGCCGCGCGACGAAGATCGCTTCAGACGCGCGTCAGGCGAACACCGACCGGCTCGCCGGCCAGCAAGCCAAGGCCCAGCAGGACGCGCGGGTCGCGGCCGGTGCGGAGGCCGACGCCGAGCAGCAGGCCCGTGATGCTGCCGCCCGCGCGGCGCAGGCCAAGGCCGACAACGACAAGCTGCTCACCGACGCGGCCGACCCGGCGCTGACCGTGCCGAACGGCCGCCGGGCGGCGGCCTACCTGCTGCGCAACGGCGGTGCCGCGGTGAAGAACGCCGCCCGCGCGGCGCTGAGCGGTTCCGACGACGACGTCGTCACGTTCGTGCGCGGCGGGCTCGCGGCCGCGCAGGAAACCGACGACCGGGCCGCCGTTTCGGCGATCGCGGCCGACGAGAAGGCGCGCCCCGGGCTGCGTCAGGCCGCCCGTGACGCGCTGGCCGGGCCGTACTCGGCAGTGGTCGCGCTGCTGCGCACCGGGGACTACCCGGGCCGCGACACCGACGACCGGGTCGAGGTCAACCAGATCATGGCGGCAGGCGGACCGGCGACGAAGTCGTGGGCGCAGCAGGCGCTCGACGGCACGGTCGCGGACATCCGCGAGTTCCTCGCGCACGGTCAGTACGAGGCGCACCTGGTCGACCTGGACGTCTACGTGACCCGGACGCTGTCCGACGGCCCCGAGGTCAACGCCGTCGCCCAAGGCGTGCTCGACGGCCCGCGGTCGGGTCTGCAGCCCTACCTCGACGGTGAGCTCGGCAAGGCGCGGGCGCGTGACGCCTTCACCGCGGAGCACGTCGCGAAGGTCAACGCGCTGCTCTCCCAGCTGCCCTGACCCGCACGGCGAAGGTTGTCGGTGGTGCCCGGTACCCTCGCGACGTGGCTCTCGCGCTGTACCGCAAGTACCGTCCGGCAACCTTCGCCGAGGTCGTCGGGCAGGAGCATGTGACCGATCCCCTCCGCACGGCGTTGTCCGCCGGGCGGATCAACCACGCCTACCTGTTCTCGGGCCCGCGCGGCTGCGGCAAGACGTCCAGCGCGCGCATCATGGCGCGCTCGCTGAACTGCGCCAAGGGCCCGACGCCGGACCCGTGCGGCGAGTGCAACTCGTGCAAGGCGCTGGCGCCGGAGGGGTCGGGCAGCGTCGACGTCACGGAGCTGGACGCGGCGAGCCACGGTGGCGTCGACGACGCCCGCGAGCTGCGGGACAAGGCGTTCTACGCGCCGGCCGAGTCGCGCTACCGCGTGTTCATCATCGACGAGGCGCACATGGTCACCACGCAGGGCTTCAACGCCCTGCTGAAGATCGTGGAAGAGCCGCCGGAACACGTGATCTTCATCTTCGCGACGACCGAGCCGGACAAGGTGCTCACCACCATCCGCTCGCGCACGCACCACTACCCGTTCCGGCTGATCCCGCCGAGCTCGATGCGCGCCCTGCTGGAGCGCAACATCGCCGCGGAGGGCGTCGAGGTCGAGCCGTCGGTGTACCCGCTGGTCATCCGCGCGGGCGGCGGGTCGGCGCGCGACACGCAGTCGGTGCTCGACCAGCTGCTCGCCGGCGCCGGGCCCGAAGGCGTGTCGTACAGCCGCGCGGTGGCGCTGCTGGGCGTCACCGACGTCGCGCTGATCGACGACATGGTGGACGCGCTGTCGACCGAGGACGCCGCGACGGTGTTCGGCACGGTCGAGAAGCTCGCCGAAGCCGGCCACGACCCGCGCCGGTTCGCGACGGACCTGCTCGACCGGCTGCGCGACCTGGTGCTGCTGCGCGCGGTCCCGGATTCCGCGGGCGGGCTGGTGTCCGCGCCGGAGGAGGAACTGACGCGGATGGTGGCGCAGGCCGAGCGGATCGGCTTGGCGACGCTGTCGCGCTACGCAGACATCGTCCACAATGGACTCCTGGAGATGCGCGGCGCGACGTCCCCGCGGCTCGTACTGGAGCTGCTGGCCGCCCGGATGCTGCTGCCGTCGGTGACGGACGCGGAGAAGGCGCTCCTGGCTCGCATCGAACGCCTGGAGCGCCGCGCGACGGCGCCGGCCGCCACCCCGGCCGAGGGTGGTGTCGAGCCGCCGATGCGGGCGGCGCCTGAGCGGGAGTTCTCACGTCCTTCGCAGCGCGCTGCTTCGGCGGGGCCGGCGCCGGTGGCGGAGCCTGCTCCGGCGCCCCAGCGCCCGG
>NZ_JAAGNB010000874.1:0-3744 GCF_010550475.1 Amycolatopsis sp. SID8362 | reverse complement strand
CTGGGCGATCTGGCGCGCGGAGAAGGCCCGCCGGGCACGGGACGACCGCGGCCGCGGGGTGGCCGCCGCGGCGGTGTTCGACGCGCTCTCGCGCCACCTGCCCGCCGATGCCGTGGTCACCGTGGACGTCGGCAACCACGCCTACTCACTCGGCCGCTACCTGGAGTCGCGGGGACAGCCGGTGCTCATGTCGGGCTACCTCGGCTCGATCGGGTTCGGCTACCCGGCCGCGCTCGGCGCGTGGGCGGCCGCGCCGGACCGCCCGATCGTCGCCGTCACCGGCGACGGCGGCTTCGGCCAGTACGCGGCGGAGCTGACCACCGCCGTCAAGTACGGCATCCCGGTCAAGCACGTGCTGCTGAACAACAACGCGCTCGGGAAGATCAGCAAGGAGCAGCTGGCCGGCGACTACCCGGTCTGGCAGACCTCCCTGGTCAACCCCGATTGGGCGGCCTACGCCGAGCTTTGCGGCGCGAAGGGCATCAGCGTCACCGCGCGCGACCAGCTGGACGAAGCCATGGCGGCGCTCTTCGCCGCCGAAGGTCCTACCCTCCTCTGCGTCGAACAGGACGCGGAACTCCTCTGAAAGGCAACCGATGCCGAACTACGACGACCTGCGTGCCCTGTTCCTCAACGGCACCCTCAAGCGCTCGCCCGAGCCCAGCAACACCGACGGCCTGATCGACGTCAGCCGCGGGATCATGGAGAAGAACGGCGTCCGGGTCGAGGTGCTGCGCGCCGTCGACCACGACATCGCCACCGGCGTCTGGCCCGACATGACCGAGCACGGCTGGGCCACCGACGCCTGGCCGGGCATCTACGAAAAGGTGATGTCGGCCGACATCCTCGTGCTCGCCGGGCCGATCTGGCTGGGGGACAACAGTTCCGTGACGAAGCAGGTCATCGAACGGCTCTACGCCTGCTCGCACCTGCTCAACGACGCCGGCCAGTACGCCTACTACGGCCGCGTCGGCGGCTGCCTCATCACCGGCAACGAAGACGGCGTCAAGCACTGCGCCATGAACGTCCTCTACAGCCTCCAGCACCTCGGCTACACGATCCCGCCGCAGGCCGACGCCGGCTGGATCGGCGAGGCCGGGCCCGGACCGTCCTACTTGGACCCCGGCTCCGGCGGTCCGGAAAACGACTTCACCAACCGCAACACCACGTTCATGACCTGGAACCTGCTGCACCTGGCCCGCATGCTCAAGGACGCCGGCGGGATCCCCGCCCACGGCAACCAGCGCAGCGAATGGGACGCCGGCTGCCGGTTCGACTTCACCAATCCCGAATACCGCTGAGCCCGCCGTGCCGGGAGAAGGGAGCCGTAAGATGACGGTCACCCTTCTGCCGGCCGGCCGCGGCTATATTCGCCTGGTGACGAGCCTGCCGCCGGACGACGAGCTGGTCGCCGCGCTCGGCCGCGGCGACGACGCGGCGTTCGCGGCGGTACTCGACGCGTGGTCGGCGTCGATGCTCCGGCTGGCCCGCTCCTTCGTGTCCACGCACGCCTCCGCCGAGGAAGTCGTCCAGGAGACGTGGCTCGCCGTGCTGAAGGGCCTCGGCGCCTTCGAAGGCCGGTCGGCGTTCAAGACCTGGGTCTACCGGATCCTCGTCAACACCGCCAAGAAACGGGGCCTGGCCGAACGCCGGAGCGTGCCCTGGACCAGTCTGCTGCCGCGGGACGAGGACCACGGCCCCACCGTCGACCCCGCCCGTTTCCAGGGTGCCGGCGGCGCCTACCCCGGCCATTGGCGGGAAACCCCGGCCGCGTGGCCGTCACCCGAGGACACCGCGCTGAACCTCGAGATCCGCCGGGTGATCACCACCGCGCTCGACGAACTCCCGGCCCGCCAGCGCGCGGTGCTGAGCCTGCGCGACGTCGGCGACCACACCGCCGAAGAGGTGTGTGCCATGCTGCGGATCTCCGCGGCCAATCAACGCGTGCTGCTGCACCGGGCGCGCGCCGCCGTGCGGGAACGGCTGGCCGAGTACCTCGGGACGGGGGCAAGGACGTGAACTGCGACGAATTCGTCGAACTCGTCACCGCGTTCCTCGACGACGCCCTCGATCCCGAGACCGAAGCCCGTTTCGTCGAGCACCTCGCGCTCTGCGAAGGCTGCGAACGCTACCTCGACCAGTTCCGCACCACCATCGACCAGCTCGGCCGCCTCCCCCCGGAAACGCTCTCCGCCGAGACCCGCGACGCCGTCCTCGACGCCTTCCGCGACTGGCACAGCGCGTGACACCGCTTGCCGGCGGCGATCGGACCGCCGTCAATTCTCGTCGGGACTGGAGCCACCACGCCGGTCGGCGAGCCACTGCTTGAACAGGGCGGCCAGCGCCACCACCGTCATGGCCACGGAGCCGATCATTTCCGGAGTGGACGGCAGCTGCGAGTCAGCCGGCTCGAAGCGCGGCTGCTCATGGCTGGTCTTCGACTCCTCGTGCGGGTTCGCCTGCTCGTGCTTCCGTTCAGCGGTGGCTTCCGTCGCTTCGACCTGCTTCAAGCCCTGTTCGACGAGGTCCTGACCGTCTTCGGCGAGCGTCTCCCCGGCGGTTTTTTCGCCCTTGAACTTCTCGGCCATTTCTTCGTTGCGCTTCTCGCGCTCCAGGTCGGTCTCCGGCCGGGCGGGTTTCCAGTCGCCGTCCTCGTTCTTGGCGTAGTCGCGGTATTCGTCCAGATCGGTGTTCCACGGCCCTTCGGCCACGTCCCCGGCGTCGTGTTCGCGCTGGGGTTCCCGGGGTTCGTTGCGGGCGTCCCGGTCGAAGTTGAGTTCCTTGGTCTTGAGGTTGAAGTCCCCGGTGTAGGGGTTGGGCGGGTCGGTTCTTTCGGCGGCTTTGTCTTCCTGCGCGTTGTCGGTGGTCGCTTCCGGCTGGCGCTCGGCCGGGTCGGTCCCCTCGGTCCCGGTGCGTTGGTGATCCGGTGACTCGGCCCGTTCGGTGCCGGCACGCTGCTGCTCAGCCGACTCGGCCCGTTCGGTCCCGGCACGCTGCTGCTCGGCACGCTCGGCCCGTTGCTGCTCAGCCGGCTCGGTCCGCTCGGCCCCAGCACGCTGCTGCTCGGCCGGCTGCGTCCCTTCCTCACCCGACTCGGCGACCACCACGGCCTCCTGCGACACGGCGGGTTGCTCGCTGCGGGGTTGCGACTCCGTCGTGGAATCCCAGGAACCCTCCCACATCCGGCCCCGCGGCTTCAGCTCCAGCTCGAGCCCCTCGTCATCGGGCGGGTTCCCCGGATCCTCCGCGTCGTCCGAGGGCGGCGGGTTGTCCCCATCGCCCTCGGCCGCGTCTTGGCCGGGCCGATCGTCGGTACCGGGCGCCTCGGCTCGGCGGTCTGCGTCGTTCTGCGCGTCGTCGGCCTTGGCTTCCTCCTGGGCAGCGTCGTCCGCCTCGGCACGCTGGTCTGCATCGGCCTTCGCATCATCGGCCTCGGCATCCACCCGAGCAGCGTCATCCGCCTCGGCACGCTGGTCCGCGTCAGCCTTCGCATCATCGGCGTCGGCATCCACCCGAGCACTGTCATCCGCCTCGGCACGCTGGTCTGCATCGGCCTTCGCATCATCGGCCTCGGCATCCACCCGAGCACTGTCATCCGCCTCGGCACGCTGGTCCGCATCAGCCTTCGCATCATCAGCATCGGCATCCACCCGAGCAGCGTCATCCGCCTCAGCATGCTGGTCCGCATCAGCCTTCGCATCATCAGCATCGGCATCCACCCGAGCAGCGTCATCCGCCTCAGCA
>NZ_JAAGNB010000835.1:0-7061 GCF_010550475.1 Amycolatopsis sp. SID8362 | reverse complement strand
GGCCCGCCGCCGCGCCCACCGCAGCCGCCGCGCCCGTTCACGCCGCCCCCGGTGCCGCTGGACCCGGCCGTGAGCACCTGGGGCCTCCCCCAGACGGCGTCGTGGGCCCGCGGCGACGAGCCGGTCAAGCCGGCCGGCACGGGCAAGCGCGGCAAGCTCGGCGAGGTCATGGAGACCCAGGGCCTGGAGGGCGAGCAGCTGTCCGTGCAGCTCCTGGAGGTCCAGGACCCCGCGGACTACCTGTTCAGCGCGGCCGGCTACCGCCTGGAGGACGGCGAACGCGCGGTGGTCGTGCACACCGAGATCACCAACCGCGGGTCGATCCCGTTCGCGTCGCTGCCGGACAACTACCTCGAGCTGCTCACCGCCGACGGGACGGCGATCGGCAAGGCGCCGGTGTCGCTGACGTCCCGGCCGCCGCACAAGATCGGCGTCAAGCCGGGCGAGACCCTCGGCGGGCACACGGTGTACGTCCTCCCGGACGCGACGCGCGTGGTGTCGGTCCGGTGGAGCCCCCGGCCGGAGCCGGACGAGCGCACGCTGACCTGGTCGATCGAGGACTAGCAGCGCGGCCGGTCTCTGGTTCCGGATGCAGTGAATGACTCATTCATGGCGTCGGACGACAGGAATGAGTCATTCACTACGTTCGGGCCGCGGCGGGACTAGTAGCTCTCGTCCTGCAGGATCTTCAGCGCGTTCGCCAGGTCGTCCGGGTACTCCGACTCGAACTCGACCCATCGGCCGTCCGCCGGGTGCGCGAAGGCCAGCGTCTTCGCGTGCAGCCACTGCCGGTTCAGGCCGAGGTGGCGCGCCAGGACCGGGTCGGCCCCGTACGTCAGGTCGCCGACACACGGGTGGCGCAGCGCCGAGAAGTGGACGCGGATCTGGTGCGTCCGCCCGGTTTCGAGCTTGATGTGCGCCAGCGACGCCGCCCGGAAGGCCTCGACGACTTCGTAGTGCGTCACGCTCGGGCGGCCGCCCTGGACCACCGCGAACTTGTAGTCGTGGCGGGGGTGGCGGTCGATCGGGGCGTCGATCGTGCCGCGCGTCGGGTCCGGGTGGCCCTGGACGATCGCGTGGTAGCCCTTGTCGACCGTGCGCTCCTTGAACGCCCGCTTCAGCACCGTGTACGCGTGCTCGCTCTTGGCCACCACCATCACGCCGGTGGTGCCCGCGTCGAGCCGGTGCACGACGCCCTGGCGCTCAGCCGCGCCCGATGTCGCGATGCGCAGGCCGGCCGCCGCGAGGCCGCCGACGACCGTCGGGCCGGTCCAGCCCGGGCTCGGGTGCACGGCGACGCCGACCGGCTTCGAAATCACGACGATGTCGTCGTCGTCGTGGAGGATCTGCATGCCTTCGACCGGCTCGGCGACGACCTCGACCGGGTTCGCCGGCTCCGGCAGCGTGATCTCCAGGAGGCCACCGCCGGTGAGCCGGTCGGACTTGCCCGCGGGACGGCCGTCGAGCAGCACGTCACCGGCTTCGGCCAGCTCCGCGACGACCGTGCGGGAGAGGCCGAGCAGCTTGGCGAGGCCGGCGTCGACCCGCATCCCGTCGAGCCCGTCGGGCACCGGGAGCATGCGCGAGCTCACGCCGGGTCCTCCTGCTTCTTCTTGTCCTTGGTCGACGTGCCGTCGTAGTCCTTGCCCAGCAGGGACAGCAGCACGATGAGCGCGCCGCCGACGCAGATCGCCGAGTCGGCGATGTTGAAGATCGCGAAGCCCTCGCCGTTGGGCACGAACGCCGAGATGAAGTCGACGACGTGGCCCTGCAGCCCGCCGGGCGCGCGGAAGATGCGGTCGGTCAGGTTGCCGGTGGCGCCGGCGAGCACCAGCCCGAGGCCGATCGCCCAGCCGATCGAACGCAGCCGCCGCGACAGCCAGATGATCGCGATGACGACGGCGAGCGCGACCAGTGCCAGCACCCACGTCATGCCGGTGGCCATCGAGAACGCGGCGCCGGGGTTGCGGGTCACCTGCAGGTAGATGAGGCCGCCGAGGACCTTGACCGGCTCCTTTCCCTCCAGGTTCGCGGTGACCAGGTTCTTCGTCACCAGGTCGATCGCCCAGAACACGACGGCGACCGCGAACACCCAGCCGACCCGCCGCTTCGGCAGCAGCGGTTTCGCCGGGACCTCGGGGTTCTCCGGGGCGTCGGCCGCCTCGTCGGGCACCGCCTCTTCGGGCGCGGCGGTGTCGGGTTCGGGACGGCTGGGCTCGGTGCTCACCGGTCCATTGTCCACGGCGCTGGTCAGGCGGTGTCGCGGCGGTGCCGCAGCAGCGCGGCGAAGGCGGCGGCGAGCAGGACGATCGCCGCGAGCAGGACGCCGATGAGGTCCGCCGAAAGCACGACGGCGACGACCGCGAACAGGGCCGCGGTGAGCAGGACGAGCACGCTGCGTTCGTACGCGGCGAGCACCAGCAGGCCGAGCGTGGCCAGCAGCGGGCCGCGCAGCCCGTCGCCGAGCCGGAACTGCCAGGACCCGACCAGGTCGAGCAGCGGGACGGCGACCAGCGCGGCGACCGCGCCGAGCACGTACCGCCCGCGGTGAACGGGCCGCACCGCGAACCAGTACCAGACGGCGGTGCCGGCGAGGACCACGCCGAGCGCGACGAGCCAGGCCGGACCGGCCGGCAGCCCCGCGCCCGGCGCGGCGTAGGTGTCCTGGGTGAGGAACTGCGGCACCGGGTAGCCGGTGCCGAGCCGCTGCTCCAGCGGGCCGGAGACGACGTTGACGAAGTCGCCCTCGGCCGGGCGCCGGCGGGACGGCAGTTGGACCACCGCCAGACCGATCTGCGCGAATCCCAGCAGTGCCAGCGGAAAC
This sequence comes from Amycolatopsis sp. SID8362, assembly GCF_010550475.1. Classification (NCBI taxonomy): domain Bacteria; kingdom Bacillati; phylum Actinomycetota; class Actinomycetes; order Pseudonocardiales; family Pseudonocardiaceae; genus Amycolatopsis; species Amycolatopsis sp. SID8362. Next base: position 4,237 of record NZ_JAAGNB010000835.1, on the reverse strand, counting down.
CAGAAGCGCGGCCCTCTCCCCATCGGGCCAGGCTAGCGCTCAGCAGAACGGCGGGAGCTCCCGCGGGTCGCCGACCGGGGCCCAGCGGCCGTCCACCTTCGCGTACTCCCAGTCCGCCCCGCGCGCGACGATCCGGCGCAGCGCCAGCAGCACGCGGTCGACGTGCTCTTCGGTGCTGCCCAGGCCGAGGCTGACGCGGATGGCCTGCTGCCCTTCGCCGCCGGCGACGGCGATGAGGCGCTTGGCCGCGATGTGGGCGCAGAAGGCGCCGTCGCGCACGCCGATGCCGTATTCGGCGGACAGCACCGCCGCGAGCCAGCCCGGGTCGAACCCGGCGACGGTGAAGCTGACCGTGCCGACGCGGTCGACCGGCGCGTCGAACAGCCGCAGTTCGGCGCAGCCCGGGATGCTCTCGAGGCCCTTGCGCAGCCGGGCGAGCAAAGCCTGCTCATGCGCGACGACGGCGTCCCAGTCGCGGGAGAGGGTCTCGCACGCGACGCCGAGCGCGTACACGCCGACGGTGTTGGGCGAACCGGCTTCGTGGCGCTCCGGCCCGTCGTTCCACACGACGGCGTCTTCGGTGACGAGCTTGGTGGCCCCGCCGCCGGCGAGGTACGGGCGGGCGGCGCGCAGCCAGTCGGCGCGGCCGATCAGCGCGCCCGCGCCGAAGGGCGCGTACAGCTTGTGGCCGGAGATGGCGACGTAGTCGACGTCCAGCTCGCGGATCGAGATCCGGCGGTGCGGCGCGAGCTGCGCGGCGTCGAGGGCGACGCGGGCACCGTGCTTCCGCGCCACGGCGGCGATCTCGGCCACCGGGAGCAGCTCACCGGTCACATTGGACGCTCCGGTGACGACCACGAGCCGGGGCCCCTGCGGGGAATCCGCGAGCGCTTCGTCCACAGCGGACACCGCGGCGAGGCGCGTGCGCGGCGTCGGGATCCGCCGGACGTTCGGGCCCTGCCACGGCAGCAGCGCGGCGTGGTGCTCGGTGTCGAAGACGACGACGGTGGTGTGCCGCGGCAGGCTGCGCGCGAGGAGGTTGAAGGAATCGGTGGTGTTGCGGGTGAAGACGACGGTGTCGGTCCGGCGGGCGTCGACGAACCGGCGCAGGACGTCGCGGGTGCGCTCGTAGAGCTTGGTGGAGACCTGGGAGGCGAAGCCGGCGCCGCGGTGGACGCTGGCGTACCAGGGCAGGAACTCGTCGACCTTGGCGCGGACGGCGTCGAGACAGGGGGCGCTCGCCGCGTGGTCGAGGTTGGCGTAGCCGATGGTTTCCCCGGTGACGAGCGGGACCCGAAGCGCGGCGCCGGCGACCGTGGGAATGCCTTGCGGCGCAACGGTTTCGACGATCTTCACGGGGTGAGCGGTGACGCTGGTGCGGTCGATGGCGAGAGTCATCGGGTGCCTCCTCGGCGGTCCGGGGGACCCCGGCGAGGGGCCCGCGCTTGCCCGTCGCGGGACGCGACCGGCCCGGTCTTCACCCGGGGCACCCCACCGCGGTAGGAGGGTTGCCGGCCAGCAAGCCGGGGCTTCGCGCTGGCACTCATGACCTGGCACAGAAGGTAACCGAAAACGCGCCGGACGGCCAACCCCCGCCTCACATTCTGAGACGCCGCTCACAGGGTCAGGGCTTGGCGCGGAACCGCCCCGGCAGCGCGGTGACCGCGTTGTCGGCGAGGTGCGTCGCGGTGCCCTCGTACTGCCCGGCGCCCGCGGTGAACCGCCAGCCGCCCAGCGACTTGCCGTCGACCGGCTCGCCGTACGCGGTGGCGAGGGTGGTCGAGACCGCGCCGAACGCGACGCCGTCCCAGTTCGCCGCCGGGGCGTCCGGGAGGGTCCAGAGGGTGAAGTGCACGTGGGCGCCCGTGCTGCTGCCGCCGCACGGGAGCGCGTTGCCGGTCGAGCCGAGTTCGGTGCCGACCTCGACGTGCTCACCGTCGGTGACCTTGATGCCCTCCATGTGGTAGTAGCCGGTGCGCCAGCCGCCCGCGTGGTCGATGGTGACCCAGTCGCCGCCCGCGCAGTGCTGCAGGTGGACGGTCCCGGCGAGCGGCGCGCGCACGGTGCGGTCGGCGGGGCTGAAGTCGATGGCGTTCTTGACGCCGGTGCTGCCGTCGTCGGAGTGGATGCCGGCGGAGTAGACCTGCTGGCCTGATTTGAAGGGCAGGGCGAGGGTGGGAAATGGGGCTACTTCGGCGGTTGCGGCCGGGGTGGCGAGCAGCCCGAGAGCGGCGGTGATCGTGAGGGCTGCGGCTGCCCCGCGCAGGTTCGTCACTCTGGGTGCTCCTTTGGCTTGATGTTCGCCCATTCGAATGAGCGCACGTTAAGCCAAAAGGGGGAGAGATGGAAGATCAAGTGAGATTTTTGTGAGGTGCGCGCTGGGTGGATGACGTGAATGACTCATTCATGTCGTCTGGCGACATGAATGAGTCATTCACGTCGTTCGTAACGGGCCGCCGCGAGCCCGGCAGCGCGCCCGACCACGCCGCGTCAGCGGCCGGACTCGCCCTTCCAGCGGGCCAACCGCCCGGCCCGGTCCACCGCGCGAAGCCGCCGCTCCACCGAATCGCGCACCACCGACGTCGTGACCACCAGCAGCTGGTCGTGCTCCTGCAACCGGCTCGTCTTCTGCGGCGTGAAGCCCGCGCCGTCGCGGACGACCAGGCTGACCGTCGCTCCGATCGGGAGCCTCAGCTCGGACAGGTACACGCCATGCAGTTTCGAGCCGGGCTGGATGCGGACCTGGAGCAGTTCGGCGCCGAGTTCGTCCAGCGGGGCCGAGTCGACCTCGATCTCGTGCGCTTCGGACTTCTTCGCCAGGCCCAGCAGGCGCGCGAGCGGGCCGAGGGTCGTGCCCTGCAGCAGCGTCAGCACGATGACCAGGACGAAGACCGCGTCCACCAGCCGTTGCGCGCCGGGTACCCCTTGGGACAGCGGGATCATCGCGAGCACGATCGGCACCGCGCCGCGCAGGCCGGCCCACGACAGGAACGCCTGTTCGCGCCACGGCAGGCGGAACGGCAGCATCGACAGCACCACCGAGATCGGCCGTGCCAGCAGCAGCACGACCGCGCCCGCGACCAGGCCGGGGACGATCGCGTCGAGCAGGCGGCCCGGCGAAGCGAACAGGCCGAGCAGCACGAACAGGCCGATCTGCGCCAGCCAGCCGAGCCCCTCGGCGAAGGAGAGCGTGTCCGAACGGTGCGGCAGCCGCGAATTGCCGAGCACCAGCGCGGCGACGTACGTGGCGAGCAGCCCGGACGCGTGCGCCAGCTGCCCCGACGAGTACGCCACAACGCACACCGCGACCGTCGCCAGCGGGTACAGACCGGTCGCCGGCAGGGCGGCGCGGCGCAGCGCGATCCCGCCGAGCCAGCCGAACGCGAGGCCGATGGCCAGGCCCGCGCCGAGTTCGTAGACCGCGAGCAGCGGCAGCGACCAGTCCACAGTGGTGCCCTCGGCCAGCACGACGACCGCGATGTACGCCGGCGCGTCGTTGATTCCTGACTCGAGTTCGAGCGCGCCGGTGAGCCGTTTACCGATCCCGGCCGAACGCAGCACGGAGAACACCGCGGCCGCGTCGGTGGACGCGAGCACCGCGCCCCACAGCAGCGCGATCCGCCAGTCGAGGCCGAGCAGCCAGTGCAGGGCCGCGCCGGTGACCGCGATGCTCGCGACCACGGCCACTGTGGACAGTGCGATGCCGATGCCCAGCGCGGGTTTCACCGCCGACCAGCGCGTGGTGAGCCCACCTTCGGCGAGGATCATCACGAGCGCGGCGAGGCCGAGCGACTGGGTCAGTTCGGGGCTGTCGAACCGGATGCCGAAGCCGGCTTCGCCCAGCAGCACGCCCATCGCGAGGTAGAGCAGCAGCGAGGGCAGGCCGAGCCGGATCGAAACCCGCACGGCGAGCACGGAGGCGAGGAGCACGACGCCGCCGACGCCGAGCAGCACGGGAAGCTGGTCCATGCCGCCTCCCTCCCGAGTGCCGTGGGGCACTCAGAATAGTGAAGCGACCGGGTTAACACGTTCGTGTACCGCTGCCGCGCGCCGGACACCCGGTGTGTTAAGGACTGCCGAGCGCTTCGAGTTCGACGCCGAGCGCCGCGAACGGCTGCCGCGCCGCCGGGAGGACCTTCACCGCGCGGTGCCCGTCGCGGACGACCCAGCCGGCGTCGACGGCGCGGTCCAGCAGGGCCGCGGGGAGCGCGCCGGCGAGGTGGTCGCGGCGCTCCGT
>NZ_JAAGNB010000787.1:0-4015 GCF_010550475.1 Amycolatopsis sp. SID8362 | reverse complement strand
GGAGTCGGCCCGCCGCCACGCGCGCGCGGACGTCGTGTGCGTCCCGGTGCTCGACGCGCCCCGGACGTCGGTGCTGCTGGCCTGGCCCGACCGGACGCGGTCGCGGGCGGTGGCGGCGTTCGTCCGGGCCGCCACCGGGGTCAGATCCCCGGTGGCTCCTTCGCCCACTTAGGCGGGGCCGGCGGAACGTAGGTCTCGAACGCGTCCAGCAGCGCCGCCGGGTCGGCGTCCGCCATCAGCAGCTGCCGGTAGTCCGCCTTGACGAACCCCTCGGTCACCATGTGGTCGGCGAACGCGAGCAGCGGGCCGTAGTAGCCGTCGACGTCGACCAGGCCGATCGGCTTGCCGTGCAGGCCGAGCTGGGCCCACGTCCAGACCTCGAACAGCTCCTCCAGCGTGCCCGCGCCGCCGGGGAGGGCGAGGAAGCCGTCGGACAACGCGGCCATCTTGGCCTTGCGCTCGTGCATGTCGTGCACGACGTGCAGCTCGGACAGGCCCGCGTGGGAGATCTCGACCGACGACAGCGCCTCCGGGATCACGCCGATCACTTCGCCGCCCGCCGCGAGGGCCGCGTCGGCGACCACGCCCATCGTGCCGACGCTCGCGCCGCCGTAGACCAGGCCGATGCCGCGCTGGGCCAGGAGCTTGCCCAGCGCCGCCGCCTGCTCGGCGTAGCGCGGCGAGAACCCCATGGACGAGCCGCAGAACACGCAGATCCGGCTCATCAGTGGGTGTCCTCCCAGGCCTGGTAGGACTCCTGGACCACGCGGACGGCGTCGTCGATGTCGTCGGTGACGTGCAGCAGGTCCAGGTCGTGCGGGCTGATCTTGCCCTCGGCCATGACCGAGTTCTTGATCCAGTCGTAGAGCCCGCCCCAGTACGCGCTGCCGAACAGCACCACCGGGAACTTCGTGACCTTCTTGGTCTGCACCAGCGTCAGCGCCTCGAACAGCTCGTCGAGCGTGCCGAAGCCGCCGGGCAGGCAGATGAAGGCCTGCGAATACTTGATGAACATCGTCTTGCGGGCGAAGAAGTACCGGAAGTTGACGCCGAGGTCGACCCACGGGTTCAGGCCCTGCTCGAACGGCAGCTCGATGCCGAGCCCGACGGAGAAGCCGCCGGCCTCGGCCGCGCCGCGGTTGACCGCCTCCATCGCACCCGGCCCGCCGCCGGTCATCACCGCGAAGCCGGCGTTCGCCAGCGCGCCGCCGATCTTGCGGCCGAGCTCGTACTCCGGGTTGTCGCGCTTGGTGCGGGCCGAGCCGAACACCGTGACCGCGCGCGGGACCTCGGCGAGCGCGCCGAAGCCTTCGACGAACTCGGCCTGGATCCGCAGGACGCGCCACGGGTCGGTGTGCACCCAGTCGCTCGGGCCGCGCGAGTCCAGGAGCCGCTGGTCGGTGGTGCTGCCCTGGTCGCGGCGGTCGCGGCGCAGCACGACCGGGCCCTTGTGCCGCTCCACCGGGCGTTCGGGGTACTGGCCGTCCGGCCATTCAGACTGTTCGCTCACTTCCCCATGCTACGGCCTCGCCGCCAGCGAGAATGCCAGCAGCGCCGTGGAGGTGAAGTCGATGGCCGGTTCGTTGCTGGGCCATGAACTCAGGTCGTCGGCGTAGCGGCTTCCCTGTCCGTCGAACGATTCATACGGACGGGTGCATTCCTTGGCACCCGCCGGGAACGGCAGGTCGGCGAAGTTGTCCGCGCCGTTCGGGCCGTTGACGACCGCGCCGTAGAGCACCTTCGACGGGCCGGCGAGGTTCGCGGCCTGGTGGTGCGGGCACTGCGGCGACGTCGAGCCGACGCCGACCACGAGCGAGACGCCCCAGGCGTTCGCGCCGAGCGTGAAGTCGCGCTGCTGCGCGCCGAACGCGGCATAGCGGGTGTCGCCGGTGACGCGCTGGTAGAGCCGCGCGGTGGCGGCGAAGCCGAAGCTCTTGCTGGCGGCGTCGAAGTCGGTGACGGCGACCGCCGTCCGGAATGGACTCTTCGTCGCCGCGTCGACGCCGGAGTCGAGCTGGCGCCGCAGGTCCGCGGCCAGCTCGCGAACGCCGAGCGCGGCACCGGGGACGCCGGTGCGCAGCAGCCCGGCGAGGTCGGCGTGGGCGAGCGCGCTGGTGTCGTAGAGGTTCAACGTGCTCGTGTCGCCGCTGCCGATGTACGCCTTCGCCCACTTCGCCGCGTCGCGGGCCCAGCCGTTCGCACGCGGATCCTTCAAGGCACGCGCCGCCAACGCGAGCTGCGTGGCACCCAGCTCGAGATCGTCCTCCCAGGACGATTCCGGGTAGTAGGCGTGTGGGAACGCGGTGACCAGCTCGCCGACGCCCGACGTCTTGGCCTGGCCGAACACCGCCGCGGCTTCGGTGAGGTAGTGGCGGGCCAGCCGCGGGTCGCGGTGCGCGTACACCTGCGCGCCCAGCGCGAACGCGGCGGCGACGCGGCCGGCGAGGTTCGGCGACAGCGGCGCGCCCGCCGGGCCGGCCGGGAACACCGGGCGGTGCTTGACGAAGTACGCGGGGTCGCCGGGCTTGACGTCGAGGGCGTCGTCGTCCTGCGGGTTGCGCCAGACGTCGTGGTCGCCGAGGAAGCCGAACTCCTCGCTGCCGGTGCCGATGCCGACCTGGGCGTAGAGGGTCCTGGACTTGCCGTCCCACACCTTGTCGAGCCAGCCGAGGCCGAACCGGACCTCCTTCGCCAGCACCGGGTCGGGGTCCTCGCGCAGCACGAAACCCAGCTCCGCCAGCGAATACGCGGTGTTGGACGTGAACTTCACGAAGTCGCCGGCGTCGACCCAGCCGCCTTCGACGTCGACCGGACCGCCGGCGGGCTTCAGCGGTTCGACGATCTCGTCGCCGCCCTCGCCGGCGAACTTCGGTTCCGCGTAGACGGTCGCCGTCCGGTCGGCCAGGTGTGAGGGCTTGCGGTCGAGCCGGCCGGGGACGACGTCGTGGCCGTCGCGCTGGGCCTGGAAGAACTCGGTGGTGGCGCGCACGAGCGGGCGGAACAGCCTGCTCGCGGGTGTCGATCCGGAACGGCGGCGACGTCGCGCCCGCGGCCTTGACCCGGTACGTGCCCGGCCGGTCCAGAGTGGACAGATCGAGGTCGAACACCGCGGGGTAGCGGGCGTTCCAGGCGCCGAGGCTCGCGCCGGTCCGTCCCTTCCGGACGGTGTGCCCGCGCTCGTCGACGACGGTGAACGACCCCGACGCGCTCCCGAGCAGGTACGCGTGCTTGGCCTCCCCCAGCGCGTAGCCGGCTTGGTCGACGCGCACCTCGGCCGGGGCCGCGGCCTCGGCCGGGGCGGCGGCGAGGGGCACGGCGAGGGCGGCCGCCGTCGCGAGGGGAAGCAGGCGCGTGATCGGCCTCCGCTTTGTTAGGAAAGTTTCCTATTTAACGCTAGCCTGACGGCGACCGGGGCGTCAATATGTCCGTTTCCGCGATGGCGGCGCCGATGACCTACCGTGGGGAGATGACCGAACCGCTCGGCGCGCGGATCCGGCGGTTGCGCACCGACCGGGGGTGGACCCAGCGCGAGCTCGCCGAGCCCGGCTACGACCGCGGTTTCCTGGCGAAGGTCGAGACCGGCAGCCGCCCGCCGTCGGAGGAGATGCTGGCCTACCTGGCCGAACGCTTCGGGCTGACCGTCGACGAGCTGCGGTTCGACCGTCCACCCGGCGTCGCGGACGAGCTGCGCGCGGCGCTGGACGAGGGCTACCGCGACCTGGAACAGGGCCGCGTCGCCGACGCGGAAACGCGGTTCGCCGCCGTGGCGAAGCAGGCCGCCGGCTACCACCTCGACGACGTCGAGTGCTACGCGCGGTTCTGCCAGGCCGAGGTGAAGTGGCAGCTCTTCGACGTCGCGGGCGCGCAGGCGGACCTGGAGCACGCCGAGGAGCTGGCGGCCGCGGCGCCGCCGTGGCTGCGGGCGATGATCGTGCACCGCTGGTCCGGCTGCCGCTACCTCAGCGGCGACGCGGGCACGGCGATCGCGCGCGTCGAGGCGGAGCTGGCCGCGGGA
>NZ_JAAGNB010000748.1:0-2620 GCF_010550475.1 Amycolatopsis sp. SID8362 | reverse complement strand
GATCGCGGAGGTCACCGGGTCTTGGTCACCTTGAGCAGGCCGCGCGGGCTGTCCGGGTCGCCGCCGCGGGCCAGCGACAGGCCGAGCGCGATCTGCTGGATCGGCAGGATCTCCAGGATCGGCGCCAGCTCCTCGACGGTCTGCGGGACGTCGATGCGCAGCGCCGCGGGGGTGTCCGCGGATGCCGAACCGACCGCGACGACGTCCGCGCCGCGCTTGCCGACGGCGTCGATGACGTCGCGCATGGCCTCCGCGCCGTGCCCGGCGCTGGTCACCGCCAGCACCGCGGTCTGGTCGTCGACCGCGGCGACCGGGCCGTGCAGCAGGTCCGCGCCGCTGTACGCGCGCGCCGCGAGGTAGCTCGTCTCGGCGAGCTTGAGCGACGCCTCCAGCGCGGTCGCGTAGGAGTAGCCGCGGGCGGCGGTCAGGACGCGGTTCACGAACCGGTACCGGTCGACCGCCCGCTGGACGCCCTCGGTGGCGCCGTCGAGGGTCTGCTGCGCCAGCTCGCCGATCTTCTCGGCGTCGGCCGCCTTGCCGCCGCGCACCGCGTCGATCAGCAGGTAGAGCGCCATCAGCGTCGCGGAGTACGTCTTGGTCGCCGCGACTGCCTGCTCGACGCCGGCGCCGATGTCGACGCCGAGCTCGGACGCCGCCCGCAGCGGCGAGTCCGGGGTGTTGGTGACGGAAACGGTCAGCGCGCCCTGGCGCCGCGCCGTTTCGGTGACCTCGATCAGGTCAGGCGAACCACCGCTTTGGCTGACGGTGACGAACAGCACGTCCCGCAGATCGGGCCGCGCGCCGTACAGCGTCGCCGTGGAGGGCGAAACCAGACCGGCCGGAAGCCCGAGGAGTACCTCGATCAGGTACTTCGCGTACAACGCTGCGTGGTCACTCGATCCACGCGCGGCGAGCAAAGCGAAGCGCGGAGGCCGTTGTGAGATCTTTTCCGCCACTTCGGCGATTTCCGCCTGACGCTGTACCAGTCCCGCCAAGACCTCCGGCTGCTGGGCGATCTCCGCGGCCATGTGCTCGCCGGGCCGTTGTTGGGTCATCATTTTCCTCTCCACCTCCGGCATTATGTACCGGACTAAGGCGGCGTCGGTCAGGTCTAGACCAATGTTAGTGGGGCGGCCCGTCGGTGGAAAAGGGTACGTTTCTTACGGGGACGTGGCGTGCGATGAGGGAAGGCAGAGGGAGTCGGGCATGTTGGAGACCACCACCACGGGCGAGGCGAGCACCGTCGCCGGGATGCGCGGGCAGCGCGAGCCCAAGTACTGGGCACTGAAACAGCACCTCCTCGACCTCCTGGACGTCCTCCCGCCCGGGTCGCCGATCCCGACCGAACGCGCGCTCGCCGGGGAGTTCACGGTCTCCCGCACCACCGTGCGCCAGGCGCTGGCGGACCTGACCGCCGAGGGCCGCCTGCACCGGGTGCAGGGGAAAGGCACCTTCGCGGCCGAGCCGAAGCTCGCGCAGCGGCTGCAGTTGTCGTCCTACACCGAGGACATGCGCAAGCAGGGCCTGAAGCCGTCGTCGAAGCTCCTGGAAGTCGAGGAGCTGCCGGTCGAGGGCGACCTCGCGAAGCTCCTCGGAATCCGCACGGGTGCGAAAATCCTTCGCCTTCGACGCCTTCGACTCGCGGACTCCCAGCCGATGGCGCTGGAGACGACCCACCTCCCGCTCGGCCGGTTCCGCGGGCTGCGCAAGCACGTCTCGGCGGGCGGCTCGTTGTACGCCGTTCTGCGCGAGCACTACGGGGTCGAGCTCGAGCGCGCCGAAGAGACGATCGAGACTTCGCTCGCCGGCCCGCAGGAAGCGGAAATGCTCGGCGCGGACGTCGGCATGCCGGTGCTGATGCTGACCCGGCACTCGTTCGCCACGGACGGCAAGCCGGTCGAATTCGCCCGCTCGGTCTACCGCGGCGACCGGTACAAGTTCGTCACGACGCTGCTGCCGTAGGGACCGGTTGACGGGGGATCACCGGCGCGGTGGAGTGGGCAGGTGACTGCCACCGAAGACACCGGGATCCGGTGGGGGACGCACGCCGCGCGCGGCGTCCTCGCCACCACCATCCTCGGGTCGGGCATGGCGATGCTCGACGGAACCATCGTCAACGTCGCCCTGCCCCGCATCGGCGCGGAGCTGAACGCCTCCGTCGCCGGGCTCCAATGGATCCTCGACGGGTACATGCTGGCGCTCGCCGCGCTCATCCTCGTCGCCGGTTCGCTCGGCGACCGCTACGGGCGGCGCCGCACGTACCTCGTCGGCGTCGTCTGGTTCGGCGTCGCCTCCGGGCTGTGCGCCGCGGCGCAGTCCACCGAGATGCTGGTCGCGACCCGGATCCTGCAGGGCATCGGCGGCGCGCTGCTGACGCCGGGGTCGCTCGCGATCCTCCAGTCGTCCTTCGCGCACGACGCCCGCGCCCGCGCGATCGGCGCGTGGTCCGGGCTCGGCGGCATCGCGGCCGCCGCCGGGCCGCTGCTCGGCGGGTTCCTCGTGCAGGTGTGGTCGTGGCGGCTGGCGTTCCTGATCAACGTGCCCATCGCCGTCGCCGTGGTGCTGATGGCGCGGAAGTTCGTCCCCGAATCGCGGGACCCGGAGGCCACCGGCCACCCCG
>NZ_JAAGNB010000697.1:0-19728 GCF_010550475.1 Amycolatopsis sp. SID8362 | reverse complement strand
CGCTCGGCGACCCGCCCTCGACGTCGACGCCGGGTTCGCTCCGGCGGGAGTGGGACCGGACGTCGGCCCGGGTCGCCGCGGCCGTGCCCGGTGCGGGCGCCGCGTCACTGGCCTACCTGACGGCGTGCGTGCTCCGCCGCACCGACGTCGACCGGATCGCGGATCGAAAGGACACCGATGTCGTACTTGAAGTCCCTGCCGGCTGAGACCACGCTGCTGCAGGTCTTCCAAGCCAACCCCGAGCCCGCCCGGCACCTGCTGGCCTTCCACGAGGTGCTGCTGCGCGGCGATTCGCCGTTCACGCCGGGCGAGCGCGAGCTGATCGCCGCCTACGTCTCCGGCGTCAACGAATGCGGCTACTGCCACGGCATCCACACCGTGACGGCCGAAGCCTTCGGCGTCGCGCCGGGTGTCCTGGTCGCGGCTCTCGCCGACCTGGACACCGCGCCGGTCGAGGACCGCATGAAGCCGGTGCTCGCCTACGTCGGCAAGCTGACGCGGACGCCGTCCCGGATGACCGACGCGGACGCCGAAGCGGTGTTCGCGGCCGGCTGGGACGAGCGCGCGCTGCACGACGCGGTGCTGGTCTGCGCGCTGTTCAACTTCATGAACCGCATGGTCGACGGCCTCGGCATCCGCGCCGACGACGAGTACAAGTCCCTGTCGGGCGAACGCCTCAAGCACAGCGGCTACGCGGGTCTCGCGAAGTTCCTGCCCGCGGACTGAGTGCCAGCCAGGTCGTGAGTGATCGGTCGGGTTCTAACCCTACTGAACACTCACGACCACCGGCGCGTCAGAGTTCGGCGAAGAACTCGGCGATGTCGCGCCCGAGGGTTTCCGGGGACTCGACGGCGGGGTAGTGGCCGCCGCGCTCCATCACCGTGTAGCGGCGCAGGTCGAAGCGGCTCTCCACCCACTTGCGCGGTACCGCCGCGGGTTCGCGCGGGTAGGCCGCGACCGCCGTCGGGACGTTGAACAGCGGCTGCGCGTCGCTCTTCGGCGTCCAGGGCTTCTGGAAGCTCTCCGCGTACAGCCGGGCGGTGCTGCCCATCGAGTTCGTGAACCAGAACAGCGAAAGCGTCGTGAGGACGCGCTCGCGCGGGTAGCCGGTCTCGAAGTCGCCGTCGTGGTCGGTCCAGTCGTGCAGCTTCTCGACCAGCCACGACGCGGTCGCCGCCGGCGAGTCGCCGATGTAGGCGATGCTCTGCGGGCGGGTCGTGTGCAGCACGAAGTAGCCGTTGCTGTAGCGCGCCCACGCCGTGTTCGCCGCGCGCCGCACCTTCTCGTCGTCCGCCCAGAGCTCCTCGGGGATCGGACCTTCGAGGCTGAACGGCATCGTCGTGTGCAGCCCGACGACCGACTCCGGGTGGTGGTGGGCCAGGTGCTGGCCGATGATCGAGCCCCAGTCGCTGCCGTAGACGCCGTAGCGCTCGTGGCCCAGCACCTCGGTCATCAGCTGGTGGTACATGTCCGCGGTCTCGGCGTACCCGATGCCCGGCCGGGCCAGCGGCGTCGAAAAGCCGTAGCCGGGCAGGTCCGCCACCACGACCTCGTGGCCCGCCAGGTGCGGCAGCACGTCCTTGAAGTCCCAGAACGTCCACGGCCAGCCGCCGATCAGCAGCAGCGGCACCTTCCCGTCGCCCGGGACGTGCAGGTAGTGCACCGGCTGGCCGGCCAGGTCGACGCGGTAGTGCGCGTAGACGTTCATCTCGGCTTCGTGCGCGCGCCAGTCGTAGGTGTCGCGCCAGTCGGCCAGCAGCCCGGCCAGGTACTCCTGGTTGGTCCCGTACTCCCAGCCGTCGTTGGCCAGGTCGCCGGGGAGACGCGTGCGCGCGAGGCGCTCGCGGAGGTCCTGGATGTCCTCGTCGGGCACGGCGATGCGGAACGGTTCCGGTTGAGGCAAGGGATTCGCCCTTCGTTCGTGGTGACCACGGCCGCGGACCCGGCCGCGAGCGCGGTGGTCAGCCCAGCCGGCCGAGGCCGCCGTACATCCGGCGGGTGGTATCGCCTTCGCGGCGCCAGTGCCCGGTCGGCACCAGGCCGGGCGGCTGGAGGGGGAAGCCGGTGAACAGCGCCTCGATCTCGGCGCGGGTCCGGAAGACGATCGGCGACGTCGCGTTGCGGTAGATCGCGCGCATGGTGTCCTGCTCGGCTTCGGGTGACTCGTCGGCGTTCAGGTGCGAGAGCGCGAGGAAGGACCCCGGCGCCAGCCGCTCCCGGAACGTCCGGATGATGCCGTGCGGGTCGTCTTCGTCGATGATGAAGTGGAAGACGGCGACGCACAGCAGCGCGACCGGCTGCGCGAAGTCGATCAGGTCCGCCAGCTCCGGGTTGTCCAAAATGGACAACGGCTCGCGCAGGTCGGCGGTCAGCAGCCGGGTGATCTTCTGCTCCTCTTCGGAGAGCAGGGTTTTCCCGTGGCTCGCGACCACCGGGTCGAGGTCGACGTAGGCGACCCGGGCGTCCGGGATGGAGCGGCGGGCGATCTGGTGGGTGTTCTCCATGCTGGGCAGCCCGGCCCCGACGTCGATGAACTGCCGCACCCCGTGCTCGGCGGCGAGGTGGTGCACCACCCGGCCGAGGAAGCGGCGGTTCTCCCAGACGACGTCCTTGGTGAGCACCTCGCCGACCTGGTCGATGACGGCGTCGCCGGCCGCCCGGTCGACGGGGAAGTTGTTGTCCCCGTGGAGGAAGTAGTCGTACATCCGCGCCGGCGACGGCTTCTCCGCCGCCACGGCGTCTTCTGCTCCCGGCATCCTGGCCTCCCGCACGTCGGTCCCGGCCGCGAGCCTAGGCCGCGCCGGGACCGCGGTCGCCTTCGTGCGTGCGGAGGTTCAGTACTCGTCGCGCAGCCGGAGCCAGCCCATGGTCGAGGTCTGCGGCCAGCCTTCGGGCGAGTCCTCCCAGACCTCCTGGCGCCCGTACGGGGTGAGGTCGAGCAGGTTGAAGTCGAGCCGGAGGCGGTCGGTCCCGCGCCCGTTGGTGAACCAGGTCCGGAAGACCTCGTCGCCGTCGCGCAGCAGCACGCTCACGCCGAACCCGCCACCGGTGCCCATGTCTTCGTTGAACGTGCTGCCGTAGCTCGAGTACCACGGGATCCGCCAGCCGAACCGCTGCCGCAGCGGTTCGAGCTCTTCCTGCGGCGCCACGGACTCGAGGATCAGCCGCACCCCGCGGGGGGCCAGGTGCGCCCACGGCGAGAGGTTGTCGGTCAGGGTCGCGCAGCCGACGCAGAGGTGGTCGCTGCCCGGCTGCTTCATGTAGTGGTAGATGATCAGCTGGTTGTGGCCGTCGAACAGCGAAACGAGATCCCCGGTTTCGCCGTCGGGGCCGGTGAAGACGTAGTCGTCCTTGAGGCGCACCATCGGCAGCCGCCGCCGCTGGGCGGCGAGGTCGTCCAGCGCGTGGGTGAGCTCCTTTTCCTTGACGAGGAGCTTGTCGCGCTCGGCCTGCCATTCCTCCGCCGAGACGACGGGCGGGCGATTCATGGGTGGGTCCTTTCTTCGGCAGCGGGGGAATCGACCGTAGCAGCGGTCCCGGGCACGGAACACCGGTCGCGGGCGAGAGCGCACGGCGGAAGACGCCGGTCAATCGTGTGGGTGAAAAACTGGGGCTTTTCCGGTCGGCTGGGCGGGCGGCGATGACCCGGCGCGAACCTGGCCGAACTCGGCAGCCGAGGAGAGGCGCGCCGCCCCGTGAACCCCGAAACTGGGGCCTCGACCCGTACCCAGCCGAAAGTGGTCCAGTCCATGAACGCGATTCCCGAACGCACCGGCGTCACGACCTTCCGCGGCCGTCCGGTGACCCTGCTCGGGCCGGCCGTCGGTGTCGGCGACCAGGCTCCGGACTTCACCGTCGTGGCGCCGGACATGTCCCCGGTCGCGTCCGCTTCGCTCGCCGGGCGGGTGCGGATCGTCTCGGTCGTGCCCTCGCTCGAGACGCCCGTCTGCGACCTGCAGACCCGGCGGTTCAACGAAGAGGTCGCCGGGCTCGGTGACGTCTCCGTGCTGACCGTCTCCGTCGACCTGCCCTTCGCGCAGGCGCGCTGGTGCGGCGCCGCCGGGATCGAGGGCGCGCTGGTCGGGTCCGACCACCGCGACCTCTCCTTCGGCACCGCCTACGGCGTCGTGATCAAGGAATTCCGGCTGCTCGCCCGCGCGGTTTTCGTGATCGACGCGAACGACACCGTCGTGCACGCCGAATACGTGCCGGAAATCGGCGAGCACCCCGACTACGACGCCGTCCTCGCCGCCGCCAAGAGCGCCGAAAGCGCGCGCCGGGCCGCGTAGGGACGGCAAGCACGAATGGAGGCGCCCGCGCGGAACCGGGTGCCCACCATGGTAACCGGGGTTTGCTGTGCCGAACCCGGCAGAGATCCGTGACGACAAGGGGCCGGAATGACGACCACCGAACAATCCCGTTTGGACGCGTACTACGGAGAGTTCACCAGCGACAAGGAGAAGGAGGTGCTCCAGGTTCCGCTGCGGCTGGTGGCGGCGTGGGCGAAGAACGACGCCGACGGTGTCGCCGACGTTTTCCTGGAGGACGGCCTCCTGCTGCTGCCGGGTGACGTGTACAAGGAAGGCCGCGAGGAGATCCGCATCTTCATGAAGGCCGCGTACGCCGGGCCGTTCAAGAACAGCGGCGTCACCGGGCAGCCGGTCGACCTGCGCTTCGTCACCGACGACGTCGCGCTGATCCGCACGCACGGCGGCATCCTCGCCGAGGGCGAGACCGAGATCGCGCCCGAGCTGGCCGTCCGCTCGACCTGGATCACCGTCAAGCGCGACGGGACCTGGTACCTGGCCGGCTACCAGAACAGCCCGCGCGGCGAAGGCGCCACCCTCCGCTGGTAACCCCCATCTTCGAGGAGACACCGATGACTTCCAAGGCTTCCGACCTGGTCGCCAAGGCCAAGCAGTGGGCCGGCTACTACGGCGACTTCCCCAACGGCGAGGAGGGCGCGGTCTTCACCGTCCCGCTGCGCCTGCGCGCCGCCTGGGACGCCGGGGACGCCGACGCGCTGGCCGACCTGTTCACCGACGACGGCAGCATGCTGATCGGCGACGAGCAGCTGCGCGGCCGTGACGCGATCCGCGCCTACCTGACCGAGCAGTTCGCCGGCGCCTACCGCGGCAGCAAGGTCGCCGACGAGCCCGTCCAGTGCAAGTTCCTGGCCGACGGCGTCGCGCTGGCGATCACCAAGGGCGGCATCATCCTGGACGGCGCCACCGAAATCGCGCCGGAGAACGAGAACCGGGCGACCTGGGTCGTGCGCAAGGAGGCGGGCGACTACAAGCTCGTCTCGCACCAGACCAGCCCGATCCGCGGCTGAGCCCGCCGCGGGCGCGAAGGCCACCCCGGTGCACTCGGGGTGGCCTTCGCGCGTGAGTGTCCACTGTGGTCGCGCACGGGAGGAGTCGACGCCCGCCGCGGCGCGCCGCCACGATGGGGAGCCACAGGCGACGAGCGGAAGGTGATCCCGTGGACAGCAAACCCGCAAGACTCTCCGACACCGAACAGGCCGGGATCCGCTTGTTCGAGGAGACGCTGGGCTACGTCTATTCCGCGGCCCTGCGCGCCGCGGCCGCCGTGGGCGTCGCGGACCACCTGGCCGACGGACCGAAGACGGTCGTCGAGCTGGCGCAGGACACCGGCGCCCACGCGGACAACCTGAACCGCGTCCTGCGGGCCCTCGCGATGCGCGGGGTGTTCCACGAGGACGAGCAGGGGCGGTTCGCGCTGACTCCCGAGGCCGAGCTGCTGCGCTCGGACGTGCCGGGCTCGCTCCGGTCCGCGGTCCTGACGTTCACCGACAAGACGTTCTGGAACTCCCACGGCGAGCTGGCGCACAGCGTCGAGCACGGCGACGCGTCCTTCGACAAGGTGTTCGGCACGACGTTCTTCGACTACTTCCGCGACGTCGAGTCGCCCGAGACGTTCTACTCGGGCATGCAGTCGAAGTCGGACTCCGAAAACGCTTCCATCATCCGCAACCTGACCTTCCCGGCCGGGGCGACGGTCGTCGACGTCGGCGGCGGGTACGGCGGGCTGCTGCTCGAAGCGCTGCGGGCGGACGACAGCCTCTACGGCCTCCTGATGGACCTGGGCGACCACGTCGTGGCCGGCCACCGCCTCGGCGAGCTCGGCGACGACGACCGCTGGGAGCTCGTCACCGGCGACTTCTTCGAGGAGTGCCCGCCGGCCGACGTGTACCTGCTCAAGCACATCATCCACGACTGGAACGACGAGCAGTGCGTGCGCATCCTCCGCAACTGCCGCCGCGCGATGCGCCCCGGCGGCCGGATCGTGGTGCTGGACACGGTGATCCCGCCGCGCAACGAGCCGCACCTGGGCAAGCTGTTCGACATCATGGTCATGTCGATCCTGCCCGGCCGCGAGCGCACCGAGGAGGAGTTCCGGGCGCTGTTCGCGAAGGCCGAGCTGGAGCTGACCCGGGTCCTCGACACCGGGTTCGCGGTGTCGGTCGTGGAGGCCGTCGCCCGCTGAGTGCCCGCACGGGTCGTGAGTGTTCAGTAGGGTTCTAACCCGACTGAACACTCACGAGCCCGAGCCGGCCAGCAGGTGCTCGAGCGTGGTGGGGTCGCGGTGCAGGCGGCGGCAGATCGCGTTGATCCGCTCCGGCAGCCCGAGCACCTGCTCGGCGGTGAGCAGCCCGCGGGCCAGGAACCACCCCGCGTGCGCCTCGACCTCCTCGAGGCAGTGCAGTTCGTACAGGTCGGACGGCAGCTCGCCGGAGACGACCTCCGCCGTCCGGCGGGCCGAGTGCGCGGAAACGAACCGCAGCGCCAGTTCCGAGCGCGCGTTCCAGGTGTCGAACGAGCCGTCGAGCCCGGCCGTGAGTTCCTCGTGCAGCAGCCGTTCCCGGTGCCGGAAGAGCGTCACCCACTCGTCCGCGCCCGGCGCGTCCGCAGGCGGGGTGTAGTCCTGGCCCGCCGCCATCGTCCACGCCGCGTCGAGCCCGATCAGCCGGTTGTCGCCGCCGGCGGACTGGAACGCCAGGGTCAGGCCCTGGTAGCCGATCAGGCGGTGCTCGGAGAAGAACCCGGCCGTGCCGCTGGCCGAGCGGGCGCGGTTCACCGCGCGGTCGGCCAGCGCCGTGACCGCGACCTTGGTCAGCCCCAGTTCGCGGTGCACGCCGGGGGGTGCACCGAAGGACCAGTAGCGGCCGGTCTCGCGCCGGGCGAGGGTCGTCGCCGCCAGCGCCGAAGCCAGCGCGCCGAACAGCAGGCGCTGCTGGTTGAGGTGGTCGATCGCGGGGATCTCGCCGGCCAGCCGGTCGAGGGTCCGGCGGCGGCCCGCGCGCTCGAGGGCGAGTGAGACGGCGGCGCGCGCCACTGCGGCGAGGCCGACGGTGATCGCGCCCCAGCCGAAGCGGCCCATGCTCATCGTGCGGCGGCCGCGGGCGCCGGCGTCGGCCAGCGGGTCGTGGAACTCGCCGTCCGGGGTGATCGACGCGCCGTCGCGCAGCCAGCGCCGGTAGGGCACGCGGACGCCGTCGAACCGGACCGTCGTGTAGTCCAGGGGCAGCAACGCGGTCGGCGGGCAGGGTTCGATCGAGACACCCGGGCAGGGGCCGCGCTCGTCGCGCACCGGGACCAGGAATAGCGCTGTGCCGTGCTCCGCGCCGCCGGTGAGGAGCCGGGCGCTGACGACGGCGAGCGTCGCGAACCCGGCCGGACCGAAGGTGGCGGGGTACTTCGCCGCGCCGGGAACCGGGGTCGACAGCACGAACTCCCGCGTCGCCGGGTCGAAGACGGCCTCGGTGTGCGTGCGGGAGTTGCTGTTGGCGTGGCCCAGTTCGGCGAGCAGCGCGGCGCCGGCCCAGCGACCGGAGACGAGATCGGCGACGTCTTCCCCGGCGGCACCCTGGTCGAGCGCGGCGCCGGTGGCCATGCAGTGGTGCAGGAACAGCAGGAAGAACTCGCCCGGATCCGCCACCGCGCTCGATTCGAGCAGCGCCCGCAGGCGGGGGTGGTCGTGGAGCAGGGGCCGGTCGGCGGCGAGCGCGACCCGCAGGCGCGCTTCCGGCGGCTCCCCGGTCGGCCAAGGATTCATGTCCGCCCTTTCCGCGGGCCGGGTTCACTCCACTGTCGCACGGTAATCGGGGCCGGTACCGCGCTCTACTCCGAGCGTGCGCTCTGGGTTTCCCGATTCGCCGGAAACTGGCAGCGCGCGGTGCGGCGGTGCCATTCTCGGTCGTTCCACAACCTACTCTCCACAGGAGTGACCGTGAATTCGGAAACCACGCTGACCAGAGAACTGTACGACGGCTTGCAACTCGTCGAGTTCGAGCGCTGGGACGCCATCATCGCCGACGACGTCCTGATCAACAGCCCGGCGCAATTCGGGCAGATCGGGTTGGGTGCGCTGAAGGAATGGGCGAAGTGGTTCGTGCGCCTGGGCAAGCGGATAGACCTGGTCGACGAGCACCTCGCGCTGGACGAGCAGGGGAACGGGCGCGGCTTCATCGTCTTCAACCTGCACTGGAAACACGACGAGCCGTTTTTCCACATCGGGCCTACCGGCCGGGAGGGCACGTCGGTGGAAACAATTGTGCTGAAGATCGAAAACCGCCGGATTTCGCAGATCGACGTCGCGAGCAACACCGTCGACCTCGTGCTCTACCTGACGCAGCGCGGCTGGCCGTACCCGCACAACGTGCGCCCGGAGCCGCTCGTCGCCGGCCTCGACCGGAGCGCGTGACGTAGCGGCAATGCAGAAGGCGCCGGGTCACGGGGTGAGCGCCGATGATGGGCGGGACCCGTCCGCTGAGGCGAAGAGGAGGACCCGGTGTCCGCTGAACTCGACGCGTCGTCCGCGTTGGACGACTATTACGGCCCGTTCACGAGCGAACGGGAGAAGGAAGTGCTGGGCGTCCCGCTGCGGCTGGTGGAAGCCTGGGCGCGCAACGACGTCGACGCGGTCGTCGACGTCTTCACCAAGGACGGCACCCTGATCCTGCCGGGTGACGTCTACAAGGTCGGCCGCGACGAGATCCGCCCGTTCCTGGCGGCCGCGTTCGCCGGCCCGTTCAAGGGCTCGCGGATCACCGGCAAGCCGGTCGACCTGCGGCTGGTGAACGACACCGTCGCGCTGATCCGCACGCACGGCGGCATCCTGGCGCCGGGGGAGACCGAGATCTCGCCGGAGCTCGCCGTCCGTTCGACGTGGACGGTCAAGAAGGAAGAAGACGGCGTGTGGTACCTCGCCGGCTACCAGAACAGCCCGCGCGGCACCGGCGCGACCCTCCGCTGGTGAACACCCGGAACACCGACGAAGGAGCCGCAATGCCCGCCACCGCAACGGAAATCCTCGCCTCGTACGGGTTCGAGGAGGACACGGACTTCTACCGCGAGTTCGACGACCCGCGCGACCGCGCCGCGCTGACCGTGCCGCTGCGCATCACGCACGCGTGGAAGACCAACGACGCCGACGAGTTCGCCGGGGTCTTCACCGAGAACGGCAGCCTGCTCATGCAGGACGAGCAGCTGACCAGCCGGGAGCAGATCCGCGCGTACATGCGGGCGGGCTTCGACGGCCCGCTGGCCGGCGCGCACGTCAAGGGCTGGCCGCTGCAGGTCACGTTCCTGGCCGAGGACACCGCGCTGGTGATCACCCAGGGCGGCATCATCCTCGACGGCGAGACCGAAACCGCGCCGGAGCGCCAGATCCGCGCCACCTGGATCGTCGTGGAGCGCGACGGCGAGTGGTCGCTCCTGTCGCACCAGAGCAGCCCGATCCGCGGCTGAGCGCCGCGCGGCCGGCGGCGTGCTCCGCAATCGCGGAGGTGCGCCGCCGGAGCGGGGAAGCGGATTCTCGACCCGAAGCCGCACGTGGAAACCCGGAAGGACCACCGATGACGACGAACGTCCCCGTCCCTTCGCGCGAGGAACTGGTCCGCCGGGCCCAGGACCTGGTGCCCCTGCTCCAGAAGAACGCCGTCTGGCACGAGGAGAACCGCCGCCTGCACGACGACACGCTCGAGGCGCTGGGCGACGCCGGGTTCTTCAAGCTGCGCGTGCCGAAGCGCTACGGCGGGTTCGAGGTCGACACCGCCACGCTGAACGCCGTGCTCGTCGAGCTGGCGCGCGGGGACGGCGCCGTCGGCTGGACGACGTCGGTGTGGAACATCCCCGGCTGGATGGTCGGCATGTTCCCGGACGCGCTCCAGGACGAGGTCTACTCGACGCCGGACGTCCGCGTCTGCGGCACGCTCAGCCCGGGCGGCCAGGCCGTGCCCACCGACGGCGGCTACGTCGTCAACGGCCGCTGGGGGTTCATCAGCGGCGCGCTGCACAGCCACTGGCAGGAGATCATCGCGATCGCCCCGACGCCGGACGGCCAGGGCATGTGGCCGGTCGCCGCGCTGGTGCCGCTGAGCGACCTGCAGGTCATCGACGACTGGTACACGATGGGCATGGCGGGCTCCGGCAGCGTCACGACCGTCGCGAACGACCTGTTCGTGCCCGCCGAGCGCGTCATCCCGCTGGTGTCGATCCTGCAGGGCCAGAGCCACTCGCCGGCCAGCGCCGAGCTGCCGATCTACCGGAACCCGTTGCTGGGCGTGGCGAACGCGTCGTCGGCGGGCACGGCGATCGGGCTCGCCGAGGCGGCGATGGAGAACTTCCTCGAGCGCGTCGGCAGCCGCAAGATCACCTACACCGACTACGCGCACCAGGCCGAGGCGCCCGTCACGCACCTCAAGGTCGCCGAGGCGCGGCTGCAGATCGACCAGGCCGCCTTCCACGCGGACCGGATCACCCGCACCGCGGACGAGAAGGCCGCCACCGGCGCGGAGTGGTCGCTGGTCGAGCGCGCCCGCACCCGCGCGGACATCGGCGCGATCTGCCGGCTCACCAAGTCGGCGGTGGACGCGCTGAGCCTGGCCAGCGGCGGCTCGTCGGCCTACAGCAGCGTGCCGATCCAGCGGATCGCGCGCGACATCCACGTGGTGAACCTGCACGCGCTGATGTCGCCCGACACGAACAACGAGCTCTACGGCCGGGTCCTGCTCGGCCTGGAACCCAACACGCAGTACATCTGAGGCGGCCCGCACCGGCGGAGAAGTCCTCGACCGACCGCCGGGTACGGTGAACTCGGTTTCGGAAAGTGTTGTGTGCCAACGTTCCTGGGGCGAATTACGTCGTCTCCTCTCATGATTGGACTGAAAGCCGTGACCACCACACCTGGGATCCCGCCGTTGTCCGCGCAAGCGTCGGAACTGGAAGACCTCGACCGCAAGCACCTGGTCCGCTCGATGCACCGCGGTGACATCACCGACCGGCTGGTCATCGTCAAGGGGCAGGGGAGCACGGTCTGGGACGCGCGCGGCAACGAACTCCTCGACGCCGCCGGCGGCGGGGTCTGGCACTCGCCGCTCGGTCACGGCCGCGCCGACCTCGCCGAGGTCGCCGCGAAGCAGATCAAGGAGATCGAGTTCTTCACGAGCCTCCTCGAGTTCACCAACGAGAAGGCGATCCGGCTCGCCGAGCGGCTCGCGCAGCTCGCCCCGGCCGGCATCAACCGGGTCGCCTTCTCCAGCGGCGGTTCGGAAGCGGTGGAGACCGCGATCAAGGCCGCCCGGCTCTACCACACCCGCAAGGGCGCGCCGGACCGGACGTGGATCCTCGCCCGGCACTACTCGTTCCACGGCGCGACCTACGGCAGCGGCACCGCGACCGGCTTCCCGCCCATGCAGGCCGGTGTCGGCCCGAACCTGCCGCACGTGGAGAAGCTCTCCCCGCCCTACCCGTACCGGGCGAAGCAGCTCTACGGCGACGTCGACCCGACCGACTTCCTGGTCCAGGAACTCGAAGACACCATCGAGCGGATCGGCGCGGAGAACATCGCGGCCATGATCGGCGAGCCGATCATGGCGGGTGGCGGCGTCCTCGCCCCGCCGCCGGGCTACTGGAAGCGCGTGCGGGAAGTCCTGCGCAAGAACGGGATCCTGCTCATCGCGGACGAGGTCGTCACGGCGTTCGGCCGGATCGGCTCCTGGTTCGAGTCGGCGAACCAGGGCATGGAGGCGGACATCATCACCGCCGCCAAGGGCATCGCGGGTGGCTACGCGCCGCTGGGCGCCACCCTGATGACCGACGACATCGCCGACACCCTCATCGGCGACGGCGGTTTCTTCCACGGCTACACGTTCCAGGGGCACCCGGTCGCCTGCGCGCTCGGCCTGGCGACGCTCGACATCATCGAGCGCGAAGGCCTGCTGGACAACGCGCGGCGCATCCAGGGCTGGTTCGAGGAGGGGCTGGCCCCGGCCCGCGAGCTGCCCAACGTCGGCGACGTCCGGATCGAGGGCACCCTCGCCGCCCTCGAACTGGTCGCCGACAAGGAAACGACGGCTCCGCTCGACTGGTCGCAGGTCGAGGCGGTCGCGTTCGAGACGCGCAAGGTCCACGGCGTGATCGCCCGGCCGTACGGGCACAACTTCGTGCTCGCGCCGCCGCTGGTCTTCACCGAGGCCGAGGCGCGCCGGGCGACCGCGGCGGTCGTGGAAGTCGTTTCTCGGCTGCGCCCGGACGGCACGCTCGCACCGCGGTGACCCCGTGGGGTGGCGGGCGCGAGCCCGCCGCCCCGCCCGCCGAGCTCCGGCAGCGAGCTCGACCCCGATTGACCTTCTGGAGCTTGGAGAGCAGATGTACGACTACGTGATCGTCGGCGCGGGTTCGACGGGGTGCGTGCTGGCGGCCCGGCTGTCGGAGGATCCCGACGTCAAGGTGGCCCTGCTGGAGGCGGGACCCCCGGACGACGCCGAGGAGATCCACATCCCGGCGGCGTTCAGCCAGCTGTTCCGCACCCGCTACGACTGGGACTACGACACGGCGGAGGAGCCGCACCTCGGCGGCCGCCGGCTCTACCTCCCGCGCGGCAAGGTGCTCGGCGGCACCAGCTCCACCAACGCGATGCTGTACGTCCGCGGCACGAAGATCGACTACGACGGCTGGAACCAGCCGGGCTGGTCCTTCGACGAGGTGCTGCCGTACTTCAAGAAGTCCGAGGACAACGAGCGCGGCGCGTCGGAGTACCACGGCGAGGGCGGCCCACTGTCCGTTTCGGACAACCGCTCGCACAACCCGAGCTCGGTGGCGCTCGTCGAGGCCGCCGTGCAGGCCGGCTACAAGGCCAACGACGACTTCAACGGCGCCGAGCTGGACGGCTTCGGCGAGTTCCAGCTGACCCAGCGCGACGGCAGGCGGTGGAGCACCGCGGCGGCGTTCCTGCGCCCGGCGCTGGGGCGGCCGAACCTCACCGTGCTGACGGAGTTCCGCGCGCACAAGGTGATCATCGAGAACGGGCGCGCGGTCGGCGTCACCGGGCAGCAGGGCGACGACGCCCCCATCGACATCCGCGCCGAGCGCGAGGTCATCCTCTCGGCGGGCGCGTACAACTCGCCGCAGCTGCTGCAGCTGTCGGGCATCGGCCCGTCGTGCCTGCTCTCGGCGTTCGGGATCCCGGTCGTCGCCGACAGCCCGCAGGTCGGCCAGAACCTCTCCGACCACGCGCTGGTGCCACTGGTTTCGGTGCACTCGCAGCCGATCAGCATGACCGCGGCGGCCACCCCGGAGAACTTCCGGTTGTTCATGGAGGAGCAGCGCGGCCCGCTGACCGGCAACGGCCCGGAGGCCGGCGGCTACTTCCGCACCCTGCCGGACCTGCCCGCCCCGGACGCGGCGATCTTCGCGGCGCCGGTGATGTTCGTGGAGAGCGGGCTCGCGTTCCCGTACGAGCACGCGATTTCGCTCGGCCCGGTGCTCATCACGCCGGAGAGCCGCGGCAACATCACCCTGCAGTCGACCAACCCGACGGCGAAACCGCGCATCCTCAACAACTTCTTCGCCGAGGAGTCCGACCTGGAGACGGGCGTGCGCGCGCTGCGGGTCTCGCTGGAGATCGCCAAGCAGGAAGCCCTGCGGCCGTTCCACGAGTCGTTCTACCAGCTGCCGGCGTCCGAATCGGACGACGACCTCAAGGCGTACCTGCGCCGGTACACCCACTCGATCTTCCACCCCGCGGGCACCTGCGCGATCGGCGAGGTCGTCGACGCCGAGCTGCGCGTCCAGGGCGTCGACGGCCTGCGGGTCGCCGACTGCTCGGTGATGCCGGTCGTCGGCCGGGGCAACCCGAACGCGTCCGCCATCATGATCGGCGAGAAGGCCGCCGACCTCATCAAGGAGGCCAGCTGATGTACGACTACATCGTGGTCGGCGCGGGCTCCGCGGGCTGCGTGCTCGCGGCCCGGCTGTCCGAAGACCCCGACGTCAAGGTCGCCCTGGTCGAAGCGGGCGGCAACGACGACGTCGAGAACATCCACATCCCGGCCGTCTTCGGCGACCTGTTCCGCACGCGGGTCGACTGGGACTACGACTCCCACGAAGAAGAGCAGCTGAACCGGCGGCGGATCTTCCACCCGCGCGGCAAGGTGCTCGGCGGCACCAGCTCGATCAACGCGATGCTGTACCTGCGCAACAACCGCATCGACTACGACGGCTGGAACCAGCCCGGCTGGAGCTACGACGACCTGCTCCCGCTGTTCAAGCGGTCGGAGGACAACGAGCGCGGCGCGTCGGAGTACCACGGCGCCGGCGGCCCGCTGTCCGTTTCGGACGGTCGTTCGCTCAATCCGGCGACGACGGCGCTCGTCGAGGCGGCGCTGCAGGCCGGGCACCCGGCCAACGACGACTTCAACGGCCCCACCCAGGACGGCTTCGGCCGCTTCCAGGTGACCCAGCGCGACGGGCGCCGGTGGAGCACCGCGCAGGCGTTCCTGCACCCGGCGCTCGAGCGGCCGAACCTGACGCTGATCAAGAACTACCAGGTCTACCGCGTACTGATCGAGAACGGCCGCGCGATCGGCGTCACCGGCCGCCAGGTCGACGACGAGCTCACGCTGCACGCCGAGCGCGAGGTCATCCTCTCGGCCGGGGCGTACAACTCGCCGCAGCTGCTGCTGCTCTCCGGCATCGGCCCGGCCGACCAGCTGCGCGGGCTGGGCATGGAGGTCGTGCTCGACCACGCCGAGGTCGGCAAGAACCTGCAGGACCACCCGCTGGTCCCGCTGATCTACGAACACTCGCAGCCGAACAGCCTGCTGAGCGCGTTCGAGCCGGAGAGCATCCGGGCGTTCCAGGAAGAGGGCCGCGGCCCGCTGACGTCGAACGGCCCGGAGGCGGGCGGGTACGTGCGGACCCAGCCGGGGCTGCCCGCCCCGGACGTCGTCTACTTCGCCGGCCCGATGGAGTTCTCCGACAGCGGCCTGACGGTGCCGACCCGGCACGCGATCACCTTCGGCCCGGTGCTGCTGACGCAGCGCAGCCGCGGCCAGATCACGCTGGTGGCGGAGGACCCGACGGCCAAGCCGAAGATCGAGCACCGGTACTTCACCGCGGAGGGCGACATCGACGTCGCGGTGGCCGGCGTCCGGATCGCCATGGACATCGCGAGCAGGCCGGCGTTCGCGAAGTTCAACGAGCGCCTGCTCAACGCCCCGGCGTCCGATTCGGACGACGACCTGCGCGAGTACGTGCGGCGCTACACGAACTCGATCTTCCACGGCAGCGGCGCCTGCGGGATGGGCCGGGTCGTCGACCACGAGCTCAAGGTGTACGGCGTCGAAGGCCTCCGGGTCGCCGACGTCTCGGTGATGCCGACCGTCGGCCGCGGCGCACCGAACGCGACGGCGATCGTCATCGGGGAGAAGGCCGCGGACCTGGTCCGCGGCGCGCAGTCGACGCCACTGGCCAAGGCCTCCTGACGCGGCTCCCCGCACGGAGAAAGGGACGGCCGGCACCCCGCCGGCCGTCCCTTTCGCGTCCTCGGCTCCGCCCCGAGCGGTGACCGGTTGGCCCGCCCGGCTCGAAGGCCAGGCCGGTTCGCGGGCGCGCCCCGGACCGGCGGCTACCGCGGGACCGGCCGCACCAGCCGGAGTCGATCGCCCCTCTCCGGCCCGCCGCGCGCGTCCACTGTGGACCGCCGGTCGGGCGACCGGCCAGGTCCGCAGCGGGGGAGACGAGCGGGTGCTCACCCGAAGCGAAGACTTGGTCGCGAACCCATCGCGAGCGAGTGAGAGGAAGAACCCGTGAGCGCAGCATCCGACCGCGGTTCCGGGGACGCGCGACCGGCGTCCCTCCGCCGCACCCTCGGTACCCCCAAGATCGTCTTCCTGGTCGTGGCGGCCGCGGCTCCGCTCGCCGCGATGGTCGGGACCGTTCCGCTGGCCTTCGCCATCGGCAACGGCGCCGCGGTGCCCGCGATGTTCGTCTTCGCCGGGCTCACGCTCCTCTGCTTCTCAGTCGGGTACGCCGCGATGAGCCGCCGGATCGTCACCTCCGGCGGGTTCTACGGCTACCTGTCGGCCGGGCTCGGGCGGCCGGCCGCGGTCGGCGGCGGGTGGGCCGCCGTGCTCGCCTACAACACCGCCACCGTCGGGATGACCGGCGCGTTCGCCTACTTCGCGCAGCTCGTCGCGGCCTCCTACGGCCTCGACTGGCCGTGGCCGGTGTGGGCCGCGATCGGGCTCGCGCTGATGGGCGTGCTGGGCTACCGGAAGATCGACTTCAGCGCCCGCGTGCTGGCCGTCCTGATGATCGCCGAGGTCGCGATCCTGGTGCTGCTCGACGTCGCGGTGCTGCTCCGGCACGGCGGTGGCGCGCTGCCCGCCGCCTCGTTCGACCCGGCGACCATCGTCGGCGCCGGGCTCGGCGTGTCCCTGATGTTCGCGCTGATCTCCTTCATCGGCTTCGAATCTGCCGCGCTGTACGGCGAAGAGTCGCGCAACCCGCGGCGCAGCGTCCCGCTCGCCACCTACTGGTCGGTGATCCTGATCGCCGTCTTCTACGCGCTGACGAGCTGGGTCGCGGTCGGCGCGGTCGGGCCGGGGCAGCTGCGGGACGTCGCCGGGCAGCAGCTCGGCAACCTCTTCGGCGGCCTCACCGACGACTACCTGGGCTCCGCGGTCACCACCGCGATGCAGATCCTGTTGTGCACCAGCCTGTTCGCCGGGATGCTGGCGATGCACGGCGCGTCCAACCGCTACCTGTACGCCCTCGGCCGCGACCGCGTGCTGCCCGCCGGGCTCGGCGCGGTGCACCGCAAGCACGGGTCGCCGCACCGCGCGAGCCTGACGCAGACGATCTTCACCGTCGCCGTCACCGCGATCTTCGCGCTCGCCGGCGCGGACCCGTACGTCAACCTCGCCACCACCATGACGGGGCTGGGCACGCTCGGCATCGTCGGGCTGCAGGCGGCGGCTTCCCTTTCGGTCATCGCGTTCTTCCGCCGCCGCCCGGACCGGCACTGGTGGCGCACCGGGGTCGCGCCCGTCCTGGGCCTGCTCGGGCTGGTCGCGTCCGCGGTGCTGGTGATCCAGAACTTCGACCTGCTGACCGGCACGACGAGCACGCTGGTGAACTCGCTGCCGTGGGCGTTCGTGGTCGTCGTGGCGGCCGGCGCGGGCTTCGCGTTCTGGCTGCGCGCCCGCCGTCCCGAGCGTTATGCCGCGCTTTCCCGGATCGCGGCGGAACGCGGCGGGCTGACCGCGGTTCCGGACCCGGAAGAGCCCGGGGACCGGCGGGCCGAGGCGGCCTGAGCGGCACTGGGGGAGATGTCCGCGCCCGCGTCGCGGCCATACGATTTTTCCTTGGCGGCTGAAGAAAGTCTCCCGCCGACACGTCCTGGAGGAGCCGAAACAATGCGTGTGCAATTCGCCATCTGGCCGGCCCCGGCGCACACCTTCCCGCTGGCGCCGCTGGCGTGGGCGCTGAAGTCCGCGGGGCACGAAGTCGTGATCGCCACGCACCCGGGCGGGGTGGAGACGATCGCGTCGATGGGCATCACCCCGGTCGCGGTCTGCGACATCGACAGCATGCCGATCCCGATGGGCCCCGGCCGGGCCTACGAGAAGGAGCGCGCGGACCTCGCCGAGATCACCGCGGCGCTGGAGGCCCTCGGCTTCGACGCCGACGACCCGGACCGCGAGCACTGGGACGTCTACAGCCAGTACTACCTGCCGGCGCAGTGGGACTTCGCGCCGTGGAAGGGCGACCCGAACGAGCCGCTGCCGTTCCTGGACGGCCTCGTCGAGTTCACCAAGGCGTGGAAGCCGGACCTGGTGATCTGGGACGCCTGCCTGCCCGCCGCGGCGGTCGCGGCGAAGGTCGCCGGCGCGGCGCACGCCCGCTGGTGGACCGCGCCCGACGTCTTCTGCCGCAGCATCGACAAGTTCAAGGAGCTCACCAGCAAGCCGGGCGCGCCCGAGCTGCCGAACCCGGCGGTCGAGACGGTCCGCGCGGCGGCCGAGCGCTACGGCGTCGAGATCGACGACGAGCTGCTGTGGGGCCAGTGGACGATCAACTCGCAGCCGACGGAGATCGGCCCCGAGGTGTCCGCGAACGTCGTCCCGATGCGCTGGGTGTCGTACTCGAGCCAGCAGCCGATCCCGGACTGGCTGTACCCGGTGCCGGAGCGCCCCCGCGTCGCGGTGTCGCTGGGCCTGTCCGAGCGCGCGTTCATGGAGGGCGGCTGGGACCACATCCCGGTGCTGCTCAACGCACTGTCCGAATTGGACGTCGAGGTCGTCGCGACGCTCGACGAGCAGCAGCTGGCGAAGGTCGAGCAGATCCCGGAGAACGTCCGCGTGCTCCCGTTCGTCCCGCTGGACCAGCTGGTCCCGACGTGCTCGCTGCTCATCCACCACGGCGGTGTCGGCACGGTCATGCCGGCCATCCTGAACAGCGTCCCGCAGCTGCTGGTCGACTTCGTCGGCCACAGCATCCGCGCGAACCCCTCGGGTGCGGCCCGCCTGGCCCGGTCGCGTTACAGCCTCGGCCCGGCGCTGGCCCGCTTCACCCTGTCGAAGGGCGCGGGCCTGGTGCTGAACGTGGCCGAGCCGGACGCCGCGGTGATGCGCGAGCAGATCCGCCGGGTGCTGGAGGAGAAGTCCTTCAAGGAGAACGCCCAGCGGCTGCAGAAGGAGATCAACTCGGTCCCCGGCCCGGCCGAGTACGTGAAGGTCCTGGAGCAGCTCACGCTCGACCACCAGAGCTGAGCCGATACAAAAGGCCGCGGGCCGGGGATCACCCGGCCCGCGGCCTTTTTCGCGTGCCGGGGTCAGCCCGCCCGGCGGAGTTCCGGTCGCAGCGCCAGGGGAGTCAGCGTCCGCACGACTTCGGCGGGCGACGGCTGCGCGGCGTTCTCCGCGGCGACGCCGGCCGCGACCTCGGCGAACCGGGGGTCGTCCAGAAGCCGGGCGCACCCGGCCGCCACGGCCTCGGGCGTGATCTCCCCGGGCGACAGCCGCAGCCCGGCGCCGGAGCGCACGACGGCTTCCGCGTTCCCGATCTGGTCGTCGAAGTGCGGCAGCACCAGCTGCGGGACCCCGGCTTCGAGCGCCGCGAGCGACGTCCCGTTGCCGCCGTGGTGCACGACCGCGTCGCACGTCCGCAGCGCCTGCGCCAGCGGGAGCCGTCCCGCGTGCAGCACCGACGGCGGGAGCGGGCCCCACGCGGCCGCCGTCTCGTCGGCCACCGCGACCACCAGCTCGATGTCCAACGTGGACAGTTCCTCGAGCAGGGCCAGGAACAGCCCGGCCGTCCCGAGCCCGGGCAGCACGGTGCCCAGGGTCAGGCACACCCGCGGCCGCCGCGGCGGGACCGCCAGCCAGTCCGGCAGCCGGGCGTCGCCGTTGTAGGGCAC
>NZ_JAAGNB010000638.1:0-2133 GCF_010550475.1 Amycolatopsis sp. SID8362 | reverse complement strand
TACCGAGCCCGCCGCACGGCGGCGGCATTGCTGCTGGCGGTGATCGCCGCCGGCGGCCTCGGCCTCTGGGCGGGCCAGGTCGGCGAGGGCGGCCACCACGCGGCCGAGCGCGTCACGGACTTCACGGCCGCGGCGGGCACGCGGTGCACGACGGTGGAGCTGATCGGGGTCGGGTTGGATCGGGGGCTGCCGCTGTCGCCTGGGGTGCGGGGGCGGTGCGACCTGAACACCGGCCTTGATGCGGGACAGGTGTTCACGGTGGCGATCTGGGCAGTTCAGGCGGCGATCTGGGCGTTGGCGACGCTCGCGCTGGTCGGGTACACGGGACTGGTGCGCAAGACCGGCTAGTGCTGGGTGGTCTGCCGGTCAGCGCGCTGTCCGAAGCCGGCCAGGCCGGTCTCGGCGAGCCGGGCGGCGCGGCGGACCTCCTCCGTCACGGCGTCGATCGCTTCCGGCAGAGGACTGCCCGGTCGCAGGTGGGTCCGCAAGGCGCGGAACTGCACCCGCCACAGGCCGACGAGGGTGGCCGCGGCAAGCTGCGGCTCGGGGGCGTCGGGGTGCCGCCCGGTCCGGACGGCGAGCACCTCGGCCGCGACGTCGGTGAACCGGTCGGCGACGTCGCTCCGGTATGCGCGCAGTGAGGGCGTGCTCCGGATCAAGTCGCCGAACCGCTGGTAGCGCGCCAACGCGCGGTCGGTGTCGGGGTCGGCGGTGAGGTTCTCGACCAGGCCGTCCAGTTCGCCGTCGAGGACCGCCAGCATGCCGGTGACCGGGGGGAGCGCCGGGTCCGCCAGGTGCGCGCGCACCGCGTCGGCCGTCGCCTCCAGCCGGTCCAGGAGCAGGGCCTCCTTGCTCGGGAAGTAGTTGAAGACGGTCTTCTCGGAGACGCCGCACGCGGCACCCACGTCGGCCACCCGGACGGCGTCGAAGCCGCGTTCGACGAACATCCTCGTCGCGGTGTCGGAGAGCTGCCGGCGCATCGCCTGCTTCTTGCGTTCGCGCAGCCCGCCTTCCGTGGTGGTCACGAGCCCAGCTTACTTCAGCCGCCAGAAAACTTCTGCTACTGTAAAATTACAGTCACTGAACTTGGAGGCCGTCGTGTCCGAGATCCGCATCGTCCGGGACTACCCGCACTCGCCCCTGAAGGTCTGGCGGGCGCTGACCGACCCGGCCTTGATCCCACGCTGGACCTCGACCGGGAAGGGTGCTCGCGCGGTCGGTTTCCGGCCGGTGGCGGGCACCCGGTTCCAGTTCGTCGCCAAGCCGATGCCCGGCTGGCGGGGGATCGTCGACTGCGAGGTGCTGGAGGTCCGCGAGCGGGAACTGCTGCGCTACACCTGGGTCGGCGCGGAAGGGGAGACGCCGAGCGAGGTCGCCTACCTGCTGGAGCCCACCGACGCCGGGACCCGCTTCACCTACCACCACACCGGGTTCACCGGCGTCGGCGGGTTCGCGATGGCCAAGGTGCTCGGCGCGGTCCGGCGCAAGATGCTCACCACCGGGCTGCCTGCCCTGCTCGCCGAGCTCGACGAGAACGGCGTCAGTGTCGCCCGAGGTGGTCCAGCAGCAGGGCGATGACCTCGTCGGGCGCCTCCATCGCCATCCACTGGCTGGCGCCCTCGAGGATCTGGAACCGGTACTCGGCGTCGATGTGGTGCACGGTCAGCTCGGCGGCGCTCTGGCCGAGGTACGGGTCCTCGCGGCCCCAGACGTAGAGCGTCGGCACCGTGATCCGGCCCGCCGGGATGTCGAAATCGTCGTCCGTGGCGCCGCGGTACCAATTCAGCGTCGCGGTCAGCGCGCCCGGTTCGGAAAGGCGCGCGACGGAGCGTTCGACGATTTCGACCGGAATCCGGCCGCTGTAAACAGCGCGTAATTGCGCGGCTTCGTCGCGTAAGAGGTATTTCTCGGCTTTGCCGACGCCGCGCCGGAAGAACCGGATGTAGCCGAGGTCGTGGAACTGCCCGTCGTCGGTCGCGGCCGCGCGCCGCAGGGCCGCCGGGTGCGGGGTGGAGAGCACGGTCAGCGACCGCAGCCGCTCCGGGTGCGCGGTCGCGAGCGCCCAGGCGACCATGCCGCCCCAGTCGCGGGCGACCAGGTGGAACCGGTCCGCGCCCTGGCTGTCGGCGAAGG
>NZ_JAAGNB010000587.1:0-13175 GCF_010550475.1 Amycolatopsis sp. SID8362 | reverse complement strand
CGCGCTCGCGGCCCGGATCGCGTCGATCCGCGCCGGCGGCGGCTTCCCGGTGGTGCTGGGCGGCGACTGCTCGATCTCGCTGGGCGCGATGCTGGCGCTGCGCCGGTCCGGCCGCTACGGCATCGCCTACCTCGACGGCCACGACGACTTCCGCCACCTGCCCGCCGCCGAGCACGTCGGCGCGGCGGCGGGCGAGGACCTGGCGATCATGACCGGCCGCGGCGCGGACGACCTCGCCGCCATCGACGGGCTCCGGCCGTACGTCCGCGACGAGGACGTCCTGGTGCTGGGCGTGCGGTCCGCCGAGTCCGCCCAGCTGGCCGCGGCGGGCATCAGCCACGTCACGTCGGAGGCGCTCATGTCCGGCGCCCCGGTGCCGCCGGCGTTCGCGGGCCTGGACGGCTTCTGGGTCCACGTGGACATCGACGTCCTCGACCCCGCGCACGTGTCCGCGGTGGACAGTCCCGACCCCGGCGGCCTCGACCCCTCGACGCTGGTCTCGGTGCTGCGCGAACTGCTGGCGCGGCCGGGCGCGGCGGGCTTCGAGCTGACCGTGTTCGACCCCGACCTCGACCCGGACGGCCACCAGGCCGCACTGGTCGCCGACATCCTGGAAAGGACACTGCGATGACCGACCTCCCGATGTGGCACCCGCCGTCCGGCCGCGGCCCCGGCCTGGTGCTGATCCAGGAGATCTTCGGCCTGGACGACTACCTGCGCTCGGTGGCCGCGGACCTGGCGGCGGCGGGCTACGTGGTGGCGATCCCGGAACTGTTCCGGCGCACGGCACCGGGCTGGTCGTCGACGCACGACGAGGCGGGCGTGGCGGCGTCGATGGAGGTGGCGGCGTCGTTCGACCCGGAACTGGGGCTCGCGGACGTGCTGGAGACGATGGCCCACCTCCGTTCCCTGCCCGAGGTCGAAAGCGGCGTCGGCCTGCTGGGCTTCTGCCTGGGCGGCTCCCTGGCCTTCGCGGCGGCGGCCGAAGGCGACCCGGACACGGCGGTGTCGTTCTACGGCTCGACGGTGGCGGCGTCGATCGCCGAGCTGTCCCGGGTGACGTGCCCGATCCAGTTCCACTTCGGCGGGCAGGACCCGTACATCCCGCGCTCGGACGTGGCGCTCGTGGAGGCGGCGGTGGCCGCGCACCCGGGCGCGGAGATCCACGTGCAGGAGGAGGCCGGCCACGCGTTCCACAACCACGTCGCCCCGATGTTCCACCACCCCGAGGCGGCGGCCCGCGCCTGGACCCTGACGACGGAGTTCCTGCGCCGGACGCTGCCCGGCTCCCGCTGATCTCGCCGTCGGCTCGCGCGTGGTCTACGTTCGTCACCAGCGCATACGCTGACCCAGGAGGAGCACGCCATGCCCCACGCCGTGGACTTCACGACCGTCTCGACGACCGGCCTGGAGTCGTCCCCGGTCGCGCCCGCCCTCGCCGGCCTGCGCGCGAACGAGGCCCGGTACTTCAAGAACAAGTACGACCACGTGTTCACGGTCGAACCCGCGGACGACGCCGAGGCCACGGTCGAGTGGGTGCACCGGATCCTGCGGGAAGAGCGCGGCATCGTCATCGAGTCGCGTCCGCTCGAAGCGACGGCTTTCGAGGTCGAGGGCATCCGGATGGCGTACGTGTTCTACGAGAGCGGCCTGTCGATCAACGTGATGTACACGATCGAGGAGTCCGGGAAGCGCGCGGTGGGGTTCAAGCTGTCGGAGGGGATGGAGGTGCCGGCGGAGCTGGACGGGTTCAAGTTCGCGCGCCAGAAGTCCAAGCTGGCCGGGACGATCCGGGGCTCGTACTTCGTCATCAAGAACGAGTACTGACCGGGACCGCCGTCGCCAGGCCATGAGCCCGGCGACGGCGGGGTACTCAATTCCGGTACCGGAACAGGATCCGCCCCCGGTTCAGGTCATACGGGCTCAGCTCCACCAGCACCCGGTCGAACGGCAGGATCTTGATGTAGTTCTTCCGGATCTTCCCGCTGATGTGCGCGAGCACCTTGTGCCCGTTCTCCAGCTCCACCCGGAAAGTCGCGTCGCGGAGGCACTCCAGCACCGTGCCTTCGACTTCGATCCCTCCCTTGCCGCCCATCAGCGCACCACCAGTTCGACAGTGCTACCCGTTCGACGCGCACCGGTACCGGAGGCCAACGCGATCGCCGCCGGATTGCTTTCGTCGACCTCGAACGAAACGGACTCGATTCCCTTGCGGTACAAGGAATCCAGCACATAGGCCAGCAACGCCCGCCCGATCCCGCGACGCTGCCGCTCGGCGCGGACCGCGATCAGCCCGATGCGGGTCTGGCGCCGCACCGGTCCGAGCCGGACGAGTCCGACGTACGCGCCGGACTCCGAAGCCACGACGTACTTGGTCAAGTCCAAAGTGGCCGGAGCCAGCACCTCGGCGGGCATCGAAGACCACCCGACCGAAGCCGACACCTCCGCGCGGACGGCGTCGTCGAGTGAACGCAGCAGATCTTCGTCCGTCGGCGGGGCGATGGTCACGCCGTGAAGAGAGCCTGGCGAAGTGGGCACGACGTACTCCCACTCACGCCGCCGGGTCGTGAAACCGGCGCGCTCCCACTGGGATTTCAGGCCGCCGTCGGCTTCGTCGACCACCGTGTACAGCGGCCTCGGCAGGGCGGCCAGCATCGCGGACGCGAGGTGCGCGAACTCCGCGACGTGCCACGTGTCGATGCTGAGGAACAGGCGGCCGTCGGGGCGGCGGGACGCTTCGCCGCGGCCGACCACGCGGTCGTCGGACAGGGCGTGCCACTGGTGTTCCGCCACCCGCGTGATCACCACCGCAGGTTCGGAATGCAGAGAATTCATGGGAATGCCTTTCGGGAGTGCTTCTTAGACAGCGCTCCCGGCGGCCCCTGCGTCAGCCGCCAGACCGTGACAACGAGGGGAGCACCCACTGCGATCCAGCGTTCACGGGTCCCACCTCCTCGGGCAAAATCACGGTTCGACGGCAAGCTACCAACCCCGCGCGGCACCGTCCAACGGTTTTTCAGGGGTGCTCGTCCAGCCACCGGCTCGCCGTGCCGATCGGGTCGTGACCGGCGAAGCCTTCGAGCTTGCGGGCGTGGCGGCGCAGGGACTCGGTGATCTCGGCCTCGGTGCGGCCGTGGCGGTCGGCCGCGATCTGCAGGTGGGCCGCGCTCTCCTTGACCTCCCAGGCGAGGTCGGACATCAGGTTGCCGGCCAGCGCCGCCAGTTCCTGCCACGCCGGGAACGGCCCGTCCGTCGTGTCGGACACCCCGAGCTCGGACGAGCGGTACCACGCGGCGCCGCACATCGAGCCCCAGTAGACGAGGTCCGCGCCGTCGTTGATCTGCTTTTCGATCTGCGGCAGCGTGTCGGTGGCGAGGAAGTGCAGCACCTCCAGGTCCACCTTGATCCCGCTGACGTCAACGACCTCGAGCAGCTTCGGCTTCGGCATCGCGAACGACCTCGACCGCCGCGTGACGGTTTCCATCCCGTCCTTGATCTTGCCCTTGATGTCGTCCTCGCAGCCGCGGATCGTCCGCGCCAGCGTCTTCAGCGCCTCCGACGCGCTCGCGATCACCTTTTCGGGCGTACCGCCGGCGAACTCGACCGGCTGCTTGTTCGGCTCGTCACCGGCGTTGAGCAGCGTCTCCAGGGCGGGGAGCGCAGCGCCGACACCGGCCAGGATCGGCTGCGCGGGTGTCGGGAACGCCGCCGCGAGCGCGAACAACGCGGTGATCGTGCCGAGGTCGGCGACGGCCGAGCCGCGGTCCTTCATCGCCTCGAGCATCTTTTCGGCGATGGCGTGGACGTCCTCCCGCGCCTTCGCCCAGATCTCCTTCTCCCCGAGCAGCGTCACGCCGGCGAGCAGCGCCACGGCGTACTGGCCGTGGAGGACCGTCGGCAGCGGGGTGCAGAAGTTCTGGTCGAACGCGAAGATCGTGGCGCCGCGCATGTTCTCGCCGCCGATCTTCTCCTGCAGGTAGCCGACGGTGTCGAGCGCGGCGTTGCCGACCGAGCTGACCCGGTCGGCGGCGCTGGTCAGCGACACCGACCAGGCGGCGTCGCGGACCTGGTCGAGGTAGTCGTCGAAGGCCGCCGGGTCGGGGATCGTGCGCCACGGGCGGAACAGGTCGCGGATGGTGGTCTCGAAGTGGCCGTAGACCAGTGAGCCCGCGTTGCGGCCGGCGCCGTACTCGAAGCCGCCGTAGTAGCCGGGAAAGCCGGCCCCGAGCACCTGGCCGCCCGACGTCCGCGAAGGGCTGCCGGGCGGGGTGATCTGCGTGCCGTCGCCGGCCGGCCACTGTTCGTAGTTGCCGTGGATGTTGAGCCGCCAGCCCCGCGAGGCCATGTAGAACTTGATCGCCTCGTCGATGATCCGCTCGACCATCTCGTCCACCTGCTCCGCGAACCCCATCGCCGTCCTCTCGTGCCGTGCCGGGTCATCCGGACCACGCGCGACTGGGCCGAACGGTTTAGCGCGGACCGGTCAGGAATCGAGAAGCGCCGGCCGGCGGCGCGGACCTAGCGTTACCGGCATGACGAACATCGACACCATCACCCTCGAGGTGGCCGACCCCGCGGCCGCCGAGCGCTTCCACTCCGCCGCCTTCGGGCCCGCCGTCCCGCTGCGCTTCCGCGCCGCGCAGGAACCGTCCACCGGCTTCCGCGGCTTCACCCTTTCCCTCGTCGTCGCCCAGCCCGCCGACGTCGATTCCCTGGTCGGCACGGCCCTCGAGGCCGGCGCGACGACGCTCAAGGCGCCCGCGAAGTCGATGTGGGGCTACGGCGCGGTCGTCCAGTCGCCGGACGGGACGATCTGGAAGATCGCGACGTCGGCGAAGAAGAACACCGGCCCGGCCACCCGCGAATTCGGCCAGGTGGTGCTGCTGCTGGGCGTCGCCGACGTGGCGGCGAGCAAGAAGTTCTACGCCGACCACGGCTTCACCGTCGGCAAGAGCTTCGGCCGGATGTACGTGGAGTTCGAAAGCACGAGCCCGGTCAAGCTGGCGCTGTACCGGCGCAAGGCCCTGGCGAAGGACGCGGGTGTCGCACCCGAGGGCACGGGCTCGCACCGGCTCGCGGTCAACGGCGCGGCCGAGCCGTTCACCGACCCGGACGGCTTCGCGTGGGAGACGACGGCGACGGCCGAGCTGTCCTGAAGCCGGTTCTGCGGACCCCCGCCGCGGTCGGCAGACTGGGTCGCGTGCCGGAACTGCCCGAAGTGGAACTCGCCCGCCAGGTCCTCGCCGGTGCGCTCGGCCGGAAGATCCGGGACGTCGACGACCACGACGACTGGGTCTGCCGTCCGCACGCGCCCGGGGACATCCGGGCCGCGCTGCGGGGCGGGCGGCTGACTGAGGCGCACCGGCGGGGGAAGACCCTGTGGTGTGAAACGGAAACCGGCCGCGGTAAGGCCGGGCCCACCCTCGGCCTGCACCTCGGGATGGCCGGGCAGCTGCGGTTCGCCGGGGAGAGCGGGCCGCCCCGGCGGCGCCAGCGGGACGAGAAACCCGAGTGGTTCCGGTTCGGGATCACCTTCGCCGACGGCGAACAGCTGCGGTTGTTCGACCCTCGGCGACTCGGCCGGGTGCGGCTCGACCCCGATCTCGACGCACTCGGGCCCGACGCCGGCGAAGTGTCGCGGCGGGACTTCCGCGAGCGCGTGGGGCGGGGGCGGGCGCCGCTGAAGGCGCGGCTGCTGGACCAGTCGGTCGTCGCCGGGATCGGGAACCTGCTGGCCGACGAGACCCTCTGGCAGGCCGGGCTGAACCCCGCGCGGCCGGTCGGCGAACTGGACGACGACGAGCTCACCGAACTCCACAAGGCGCTGCGGAAGTCCCTACGCGCGGCGATCAAGCACGGCGGCGTGCATACGGGCGAGCTCATCGGCCACCGCCGCCCCGGCGACCACTGCCCCCGCTGCGGCACCGAGCTGGCGCACGGCACCGTCGGCGGCCGGTCGACCTGGTGGTGCCCGAAGGACCAGGCCGGCTAACGCCCTCGAGCCCCGCGGACGGCGGCCGTCGAGCGCGCCAATGCGGCGTTCGGTGCGCCCAGCGCTGCGGCGCGGAGCGCCTCCGTTGAGGGTGGCGGCGGGGGCATGGATGGAGCACTCAACGCCACTTTGGGGCGCTCGCCCCGGGCGCCACCCGCGCCACGGCTAGCGCGGGCCCAGGCCGGTGCGCCCGTCGAGCAGTTCCCGCGCCACGTCGAGGTGGCCGGCGTGCCGCGCCGTCTCCTCGATCATGTGCAGCACCACCCCGCGCAGGTCGACGATCTCCTCCCCCAACGGCCCCGGGTGCCGCGCTCGCGGGCGCGCGTACAACGGCGTCGCCTCGAACACCTCGTCCGACCGGCGGCACTGCTCGCGGTAGAACCCGAACACCACCTCCGGACGCCGTGGCGTGGTCAGCGGCCGGTGGTCGTCCGGCCAGGGCAGCGGCTCCGCCGTGCCGGTCACGATCTCCTGGAACCAGTGCCGCTCGGCGCACCCCAGGTGCTCCACCATCCCGAGCGCCGTCCAGCCCGACGGCAGGACCTGTCTCGTCAACTCCTCCTCCCCCAGCCCGGCCAAGATCGCCAGGACGCTTTCGCGCTGCGCGCGCAGGAACCCCAGCAGCGTGCTCTTCTCGTCGTCGACCACGATCGGGGACGTTAGCGGCGACCACCGACAAGAACCGCACGGCGGCGAGCGGTTTTTGTCGGACCCTTTCGGTAGCGTCGCGGACATGGCAACACTGGTCACCTTCCACGCCCACCCGGACGACGAGTGCCTCCGCACCGCGGGCGTCATGCGCAAAGCCGTCGAAGACGGGCACCGGGTCGTGCTCGTCGTCGCCACCAAGGGCGAGGTCGGCGAGGTACCCGACGGTTTCCTGGCCGAGGGCGAAAAACTCGAGGACCGGCGGGTCCAGGAGTCGCACGCGGCCGCGGCGATCCTCGGCGTCGAGCGCGTCGAATTCCTCGGCTACCGCGACTCCGGGATGATGGGCGAGCCGACGAACGACGACCCGTCGTGCTTCTGGCGCGCCGACGTCGAAAAGGCGGCCGAGCAGCTCGCGGCGATCCTGCGCGAAG
Organism: Amycolatopsis sp. SID8362; assembly: GCF_010550475.1. Lineage (NCBI taxonomy): Bacteria > Bacillati > Actinomycetota > Actinomycetes > Pseudonocardiales > Pseudonocardiaceae > Amycolatopsis > Amycolatopsis sp. SID8362. Next base: position 6,101 of record NZ_JAAGNB010000587.1, on the reverse strand, counting down.
AATCCGCCGACGTCCTCACGGTCTACGACGACAACGGCGACTACGGCCACCCGGACCACATCCAGGTCCACCGCGTCGGCATCCGCGCCGCCGAGCTGGCCGGCACGAGCCGCGTCTTCCAGGCGACGTTCAACCGCGAATTCATGCAGCGCGGCTTCGAAGCGGCGGTCGAGCAGGGCCTGATGCCCCCGGAGGCCGCGCCGAAACCCCCGGAGAACGTCGAGTTCGGCAAACCGGAAGCCGAGATCACGGCGGCGGTCGACGTGGCGAAGTACGCGCCCGTGAAGCGCGCGGCGATGCGCGCGCACCCCAGTCAGATCAGCGAGGAGATGTTCATGCTGGCGATGCCGGACGACGCGTTCGCCTTCGCCTTCGGCACGGAGTGGTTCATCCGGTGGGGACAGGGGCCGGGGATCACGGAAACGGACCTGATGGCCGGTCTCTGAACGGCGGTCAGCCGAGCGCGGCCGTCACGTCCAGCTCCACGAGCTGGCCCGGATACCCGAGCTGGGCGACCCCGAGCAAGGTGCTCGCCGAGCTGAAGGCCGCGCCGATCGGGGACGCCGTCAGCCGCGCCCACACCGCCGAGAGGGTCTCGCGGTCGTCGGTCACCACGTAGATCACCGTGCGCACCACGTCCGCGGGCCCGGCGCCGGCGAACTCCAGCGCGGCCGCCGTGTTGGCGACCACCTGGTCGGTCTGGGCGAGCACGCCGCCTTCGACCACCGAGCCGTCCGCGGCGAGCGGGCACTGGCCGGCCAGGTACACCGTGCGCGTCGCGGTGCTCACCGTCACGTGGTGGTAGCCCGGCGGGGTGTGCAGGCCGGGCGGGTTCTGCCGTTCAATGGTCACAGCCGCATCATCACGGCCGCGGCAACCGGATTTCGCGGGAGGACTGCTTCGTGCGCAGGACCATCGACTGGACGGACGGCGCCATCGTCATCATCGACCAGACGGCGCTGCCCGGCGAGTACCGGCTGCTCGAACTGCGGACGGTCGGCGAGCTCGTCGACGCCATCAAGCGGCTCGCCGTCCGCGGGGCGCCCGCGCTGGGGGCGGCCGGGGCGCTCGGGGTCGCGTTGGCCGCCCGCCTGGGCGGCGACGTCGCAGCGGACGCGGAGCTGATCGCGCACGCGCGCCCGACCGCCGTCAACCTCGCCTGGGGTGTCCGGCGGGCGCTCGCCAAGCTCGATCAGGGTCCCGACGCCGTCCTCGCCGAGGCGCGGGCCCTGCTGACCGAGGACGAAGAACTCAACAAGACCGCGTCCGCGCACGCCGCCGAAATCGTGCTCGCCGAGTGCCCGCGCCGCCCTCTGCGACTGTTGAGCCATTGCAACGCCGGGCACCTCGCGACCGTCGGCTGGGGCAGCGCGCTCGGCGTCGTCTGGCACCTGCACGAACGCGGGCTCGTCGAAGAGGTGCTCGTCGACGAGACGCGCCCGCTGCTGCAAGGCGCCCGGCTGACGGCGTGGGAGCTGGCGCAGGCCGGCGTCCCCCACCGCGTCCAGCCCGACAGCGCCGCCGCGGCCGCCATGGCGCGCGGGATGGTCGACTGCGTGCTCGTCGGCGCCGACCGGATCGCGGCGAACGGCGACGTCGCCAACAAGATCGGCACCTACGGCCTGGCGCTCGCCGCGCGGCACCACGGCGTCCCGTTCGTCGTGGTGGCCCCTTCGTCCACTGTGGACGAGCAGCTCGCGGACGGCGCGGGCATCACCATCGAAGAACGCGACGCCCGCGAGCTCACCGAGTACGCCGGGGTGCCGGTCGCGCCGCCGGGCACCGAGGTGTTCAACCCCGCCTTCGACGTCACCCCGTTCGGCCTGATCACGGCGGTGGTGACCGAACGGGGGCGCCTGGCACCCTAGGGCCGCGGGCCGATCTCGCGGCCGCCGTCGGTCACCGTGATCGCCATCGCCGGGCACGAATCCGCCGCGTCGAGCACCGTTTCGTCGCCGTCGACCGACGACGTCACCGTGTGCGCGACGGCGCCGTCGAGCGCGAACACCTCCGGCATCAGGGCGGCGCACATCCCCGACCCGATGCAGGTGTGTTCGTCGATCCGCACGTCCCAGCTCATGCTCACCATCCGATCGGCATCGACCGCGGTCCGCGGACGAGCATCTGCGTCTTCCACACGATATCGCCGGCCAGGTGCAGGCCCGGCATCTCGGTGACCAACGCGCGCAGCGCCTCCTGCAGTTCCAGCCGGGCGAGCGGGGCGCCGAGGCAGTGGTGGACGCCGTGGCCGAAACCGAGGTGGTGGTTGTCGCCGCGGTCGAAGCGCAGCTTCTCGGCGTCGTCGAACTGCAGGCCGTCGCGGTTGGCCGCGCCGACCGCGACCAGCACCGGCTCCCCCGCGCGCACGAGCACCCCGCCGACCTCGACGTCTTCGGTGGCGTAGCGCGCGAACCCGGCGCCGGCGCCGAGCGGCACGAACCGCAGCAGCTCCTCGACGGCGGCCGGGATCAGGTCCGGGTCGGCGACCAGCCGGTCCCAGTGCTCGTGCTGGTCCTGCAGCGCGTAGACGAAGTTGGGGATCTGGCTCGCGGTCGTCTCGTGGCCGGCGACGAGGATGCCGACGCAGAGGTCGACGAGCTCCAGCTCGGTCAGCCGGTCGCGCACGTCGCGGGCCTCGATCAGCGCCGTCATCAGGTCGTCCTGCGGCGCGGTGCGGTGCTCGGCGATCAGGCCGCGCATGTAGTCGCGCAGCTCTTCGCGGTTGCGCTCGAACTCCTCGGGCGTGAGCCCGCTGGTGGACAGCGCGGCGTCGCTCCACACGCGGAACTTCGGCCGGTCGGCGACCGGGACGCCGAGCAGCTCGCAGATCACCGCGACCGGGATGGGCAGCGCGTAGGCGTCGACGAGGTCGGCGGGCGCGCCGGCCGCCTTCATGTCCGCGATCAGCTCCGAAGCCAGCGAAGCGACGCGCGGCCGCAGCAGCTCGACGCGGCGCATGGTGAACGCCTTCGCGACCAGCGTCCGCAGCCGCGTGTGGTCCGGCGGGTCCATCTGCAGGATCCCGCCGTCCCGCTGCACGGGCATGCGCCGCGGCGCGTCCTTCTCCTTCTCCATCGCCCGCGAAAACCGGCGGTCGCCCAGCACGAGCCGGGCGTCGGCGTACCGGGTGGCCAGCCACGCCGGCTCCCCGTAGGTCATCTTCACCCGGACCATGCCCTCGGCTTCCCGAGCGGCCGCGTACGCCTCGTTGAGGTCGAGGCCCGCCTCCTCGTTGAAGGGGTACGAGAGCGGCTCGGTGTGGGTGACTGTCATGCGGAACCCCCGTGCTCCAGATTTGTAAGCAGCTGCTTACAACGCTACACAGGACGAGGACTCACGTCGAGCGCCGATCCGGCCACTCCGCGTCACGACGGTAACGGAAAGTTTCCGTCCACATGTCACCGTGAGCCATTGCTGGGTCACCGAAGACTAGGTTACGGTGACCTAGGTGTGGATCGAGATCCTCCTGCTGTCGAAGCTGGCCCGCGAACCGATGCACGGCTACGAACTACGCAAAGCCGTCGAGGCGTCGACCGGGCACACCTTGTCGAACAACTCGCTGTACCCCACGCTTCGGCGTTTCGTCGACGCCGGTGCGGTGAGCCGCAGCGCCGAGGAGCAGGAGGCCAAGCCGCCGCGGCACGTCTACACGATCACCGACGTCGGGCGGGAGCTGCTGCACGACATGCTCGCGGACTTCCCGCCGGAACTGGCGCTCGGCCAGGAGGAGTTCCTGGCGCGCGTCGGGAACTTCGGGTGGCTCGGCCCGGACGAACGGGCGCGGGTGCTCGAGGTCCGGGAACGGGCGCTGACCGCCGAGCGCGACCGGCTCACCGAGCTCGCCGCCGGGCAGGCCGATCCGTGGAGCCGGGCCGCGCTGCGGCACGTGCTCTCGCGGTTCGACGCCGAACTCCGCTGGCTTTCCGATCTGAACCCCAGGAGCGACGCATGACCACCACCGAACAGACGCCCCGGCTCCCCTTCGCCCGCGGCAACGCGCTCGAGATCGCCCCCGACTACGAGGCGCTCCGGCGGCAGGCGCCGGTGAGCCGCGTGCTCACCCCCGCCGGCGATCCCGCCTGGCTCATCACCTCCTACGAAGAGGCCAAGGAAGTCTTCCGCGACAAGCGGTTCGGGCGCTCGCACCCGGCGCCGGAGCAGGCGTCGCGGATCTCCTACGCCGCCGTGCAGAACGGGCCGAGCGGGGACTTCGAAAGTGAAGAGCGCGAGCACAAGCGGATGCGCCGGATGCTGGCGCCCGCCTTCTCCGCGCCGCGCATGCGCGCCCTCGGCGACCGGATCGCCGAGCTGACCGACCGCTGCCTCGACGACCTGGCGGCCGCCCGCGCCGCCGCCCCGGACACGCCGGTCGACCTCACCGACTTCCTCGCGTTCCCCTTGCCTGTGCTGGTGATCTGCGAGCTGCTCGGCGTGCCCTACGGGGACCGCGAGCACTTCCGCGGCCTGTCCGAGCGGATCGCCATGATGGACGGCGGCGAAGACGCCCAGGCCGCGATGACCGAGTTCAAGGCGTACATGACGAAGCTGGCCGAGGCGAAGCGCGCGGACCCGCAGCCCGACGTCATCTCCGACATGGTCGCCGTGCAGGCCGACGACCCGACGTTCACCGACGACGACCTCGCGCGGATGGGCGCCGGGCTGCTGTTCGCCGGCCACGAGACGACGTCGACACGGATCGCGATGGGCACGCTGTTCCTGCTCACCGACACCGCCCGCCGCGACCGGTTCGCCGCCGACCCCGAGGGGCAGGTGGCGCAGACCGTCGAGGAGATCCTGCGGCTGACCGCCACCAGCGGCACCGGCCTGCTCCGGTACGCGCACGAAGACGTCGAGGTCGCTGGCACCCGGATCGCCCGCGGCGACGCCGTCCTCATCTCCAGCGACGCCGCCAACCGCGACGCGGCCGTGTTCGCCGACCCCGACGAGTTCGACCCGGACCGCACGCCGAACGTGCACCTCGCCTTCGGCACCGGCGCGCACGTCTGCATCGGCGCCAACCTGGCCCGCACCGAGCTGCGGACGGTGTTCCCGAAGCTGTTCCGGCGTTTCCCGGGTCTGCGGCTCGCGGTCGGGATCGACGAGATCCCGGTCCGCACCAACCGCGTGGCCGGCGGCGTCGAGCGCGTCCCGGTGGAGTGGTGAACCCGGTGAAGATCACCGCCGACACCGGCAGCTGTGTCGCATCCGGACAGTGCGTCCTGCTCGCGCCGTCGACGTTCGACCAGGACGAGGAGACCGGCACGGTCGTGCTGCTCGCCGAGCAACCGGCGGCGGGCGAGGAGGACGCGGTCCGGCAGGCCGAGCTGACCTGCCCAGCCGCCGCGATCCGGCTCACCGGCGCGTAGGGCGACCGCACGGACGTCCGGGTTGCCGCTCGGGCCGAGCGCCCCAATGGGGTTGTTTCATCGTGGTTTGTGCTGGTCAGGATGGGTTGACCGGTCCTGGTAATGCTCAGGCTTCTCCTGACCGGGCAGTGTCGCGGACGCTGTGCTCGTGCTGGGTGAGCACGAGCAGGGCGCGCAGCAGAGTGGTGGCGTGGCGGGTGTCGAGGCGGAGTTTGTCCAGGATGTGCCAGTGTTTGAGGGCGGCGAAGCCGCCCTCAACCGCGCACCGCATCGCCGCGAACACCGCATTCGCCTGCTTCTGCGCCTTGGTCAGCGGCCGGCGGGCTTCGGCTTTGTAGGGAGTGAGCACGATCTGCTCGCACGGTCCCTCACAGTCCGGGCATTCGCGGGTGGTGCGGACGTCTTTGTGCCAGCCGTGGAAGCCTTTGTCCCCGGCCGGGGTCAGGCCGTGGGCGTGCAGGTGCTGGCGGATCCGCAGCCGGCGGGCGGCGGTGATGTCGGCCGTCTTGCCCGGCAACGCCGCCGACACCCACAACAACCGGCCGGTCTCGTCGGTCAGGGCGAGCACGACCAGGCCGTGATGTCTGTGTTTGCCGTTGTAGTTGGCCCGGTTGGCTTTGCCGGTGCGGCGGCGGGTCCGGATCAGGGTGCCGTCCACCAGCACCACCGCCGCGGCCCGGGCGGCCTGGCGTCGCAGGACCCGGTTCAGGCGGGCGGCGCGGACGGCGAGCAGGG
>NZ_JAAGNB010000544.1:0-3482 GCF_010550475.1 Amycolatopsis sp. SID8362 | reverse complement strand
GGCGCGGAGCCAGGCGTGGGTGCGGCCGCGGCCTTCGCACAGCCTGCCGAACATCGGGCCGACGCCGTAGCCGCGGATCCGGTGCTCCGCCGCGCCCATCCCGCACAGCTGCTCGAGCAGCCGGTGCGTGGTCGACTTCGGCAGCCCGGCCCGGCGCGCGACCTCGGTGAGCCCGAGTTCCGCTTCGGCGTCGGCGAGCGCTTCCAGCAAGGCGAACGCCCCGGCGAGCACACTCCGGCCCCGCGCCCGCCCGGCATCCGCTTCGGCGTCGGCTCCGGTCAAGCGCAGGTCAGACCCGTCCGTGAGCATCCGTGCCTCCCGTATCGGGCCGGATGGCCCCGCCGGGGTGACAGTCGCACGACGCCACGGGGACGTTACGCGGAGGAAGCCACGCGGGTGAAGGAGCGCCCGCGGGAGCGCGGGGTCTTCAGCGTGCCGGGTAGTACACCGTCGGCAGCGGCCCTCGGATCTGCCCGGCGGAGAAGCTGAATCCGAACTCCCGCGCCAGCACCGCGAGTGCGGTGGCGAACTCTGTGCGCGAGTCCCGTGGTGTCTCGCGGTCGATCAGGCCGGCATCGCGCATCGGCCGCTCCAACCGCGCGGTGGCCTCACCGGCCAGGCCGTCGTAGGCCTGACCGACCTCGAGCCCGAACTGCAGACGGCCGCGAGTGAGGTGACTGACCCAGCCCTGGCCCAGGAAGTTCATGGTGGCCACCACGACGTCGGTTTCGTGCGACAGCGCGGAGCCGCCCGCGTCCGGCATCGTGCTGGCTCTGACCGGCTCGATCGCCGCCGACCACGCACCCGAGGTGGCCACCCTCAGGCATCGGCGTCCGTCGTGGGCGGCGCCATCGGGTGACCAGCAGTCGGTCAGGCTCTGCGGTGTCGCCTGCGTTGCGTCCACGCCGAACGCTCCGAAGATGGCCTCGACGTCGGTGCCACGGACGAAAGTGATCCGGCCGTCATCCTCGAAAACCGTGGGATGCCGCAGGATCCACGCCCAATCGGCGGCGCCGACGTCCGGACCCGCTTCCGGCACGGTCTCAGTCCGCCGACGCGTGGCGGGACGGCTCAGCCGCCCGGGACTGCGTGGCTGCCCAGCTCGCGAGGACCTTGAGCCGCTCCTCGGACGCGGTCCCGGGTTCGGCCGTGTACGTGACCAGGTTGTGCACCGCTCGACCGGACAACGGCAAGTCCAGCGACTGAAATGTCAGTTCCAGATCACCGACATCCGGATGCCGCAACCGCTTGACGCCGTCATGCCGGATCAGCACGTCGTGCTCCGCCCACCGGCCGCGGAAGTCGGGGCTGAGCGTCGACAACTCCCCGATGAGTTCCCGAAGCGCCCGGTCGCCGGGCTCGCGCCCGGCCTCCGCGCGCAACAGGGCGGCGGTGGCGTCGCCCGCGGCGTCCCAGTCGACGAAGAAGTCCCGTGCGCTGGGGTCGAGGAAGATGTAGCGGGCGATGTTGGGGCGGCCGCCGGTAGCGAACATCGGCGCGTACAGGGCTCGCGCGAGGGGGTTGGCGGCGACGACGTCTGTGCGGCCGTCGCGGACGAACGCCGAGGACAGCGTCATCGAGTCGAGCAGCCACTGGACCCGCGCCGGGACCTCGACGTCCCGGCGACGCGACGGCGTGCGGCTCTTGGGCCGCGACGCCCGGGCCAGGTCGAACAGGTACGTGCGTTCGTCGTCGTCCAGCCGCAGGGCGCGGGCGACCGCGTCGAGGACGTCTTCGGACACGCCGCCGATGTGCCCCTTCTCCAGCCGCGTGTACCACTCCGTGCTCACGCCGGCCAGCACCGCGACCTCCTCGCGCCGCAGCCCGGCGACGCGGCGGCGGGTGCTGGTCGGCAGCCCGACCTGCGCCGGGGTGATCTTGGCGCGCCGGCTGGCGAGGAAGTGCCGGATTTCGCCGCGGTTGCCGGGCTGCTGGTCCATGCCGTCCACGGTAGCCGCCGGTCGCGGCGCGAGGGGGGTCGAAGTCGTACCCCCCATGAACGCGACCTTCTCCCCCGCCGGCCGGCGCGGTCTCCTGGGCATCGAAGGTTCCGCCGGAGCAGGAAAGCAGGGCACATGACGAGCAAGACGGTGGCACTGGGCACGTGGGCCTGGGGAGACAGCGGCGAAGCGGGCGACGGCTACTTCGGCAGTCAGCTGACCGCGTCCGGCCTGCGCGAGGTCGTCGAGCAGGCGCACTCGGCCGGGTTCACCCTGTGGGACACCGCGGTGGTGTACGGCATGGGCCGCTCGGAGACGGCCCTCGCCCAGGCGCTGAAGGGTTACGACCGCGGCGAATACCAGCTGTCGACGAAGTTCACCCCGCAGATCGCGGGCGACGGCGACGACCCGGTCGCGGACATGCTGGAGCAGAGCCTCGACCGCCTGGGCACGGACTACGTGGACCTGTACTGGATCCACAACCCCGCCGACGTGGCCCGGTGGACGCCGCTGCTGATCCCGTTGCTGCGCCGCGGAAAGATCAAGCAAGTCGGCGTCTCGAACCACAATCTCAAGGAGATCGCGCTCGCCGACGAGATCCTCGGCGAGGCCGGCTTCCGGGTGGCGGCGGTGCAGAACCACTACAGCCTGCTGTACCGGAGCTCCGAGCGCGCGGGCATCCTCGACCACTGCCGCGAGCACGACGTGCGGTTCTTCTCCTACATGGTCCTCGAGCAGGGCGCGCTGACCGGCAGGTACAGCCCGAGCAACCCGTTGCCGGCAGGCAGCAGCCGAGCGGCCGTGTACAACGGCGTCCTCCCCCGGCTGCGGGCGCTGACGGACCGGCTGGGCGCGATCGGCGAGGAGCGCGGCGCGTCCGCCGCCGACGTCGCCACCGCCTGGGCCATCGCCAAGGGGACCACCCCGATCGTCGGGGTCACGAAGGCGGATCACGTCGACGGATTGGTGCGGGCGCAAGGCATCGCGCTCACCGGCGAGGAGATCGCGGAGCTCGAAGCGCTGGCCGATGCCACGGACGTCGACACGCGCGGCAGCTGGGAGCGCGAGATGTGACGGCTCAGGCGGTGACGAGGGTGGCGTCGCGCAGCTGACGTCGGGAGCTGATCCCCAGCTTGGTGAAGATCTTGCGCAGGTGCCATTCCACCGTGCGCGGGCTGAGGAACAACCGGGTGCCGATCTCGGGGTTCGAATAGCCTTCGGCGGCCAGCCGGGCGATCTGGAACTCCTGCGCGGTCAGCTCACCGGTGGTTTCCGCCACGCGTTTGCGCGCGGTCTCCCCCGTGGCCAGCAGCTCCCGCCGGGCGCGGTCGGCGAACGCCGTCAAACCCATGGCGGACAACAGTTCGTGGGCCGTGTGCAACTGCGCGCGGGCGTCCACGCGGCGGCCCTCGCGGCGCAGCCATTCGCCGTACAGCAGGTGGCTGCGGGCGAGGTCCACGCGCGACCCGGTCCGCTCGAGGCACGCGATCGACTCGCGGAAGAGGCGGTCGGCGTCCGGGCCGGTGCTGCCCAGCGCGCGCA
>NZ_JAAGNB010000501.1:0-4302 GCF_010550475.1 Amycolatopsis sp. SID8362 | reverse complement strand
TAGACGTCGGGGTGCGAAACCGACCGCAGGGTCTCGTCGACGACGATCTGTCCCGTCGCGGCGACCGTCAGCGTCGTGGCCGCGGCGATGGGGTGGACGGCGAAGCCTGCCGTCCAGGCGGTGACCCGGGCCGGGATTTCGCGGCCGTCCGCGGTGCTCGCGGCGGCCGGGCCGACGCCCGCGACGTCGGTGTGCTCGTGCACGGCGATGCCGAGCCGGTCGACGGCCGCGCGCAGGTGGCGCCGCGCCTTTTCGCTCAGCCAGGCACCGAGTTCGCCGCGGACGGCGAAGGAGACGGCGAGGTCCGGCCGGGCTTCGGCGATCTCGGTGACGGCTTCGATCCCGGTGAGGCCACCGCCGACGACGAGCACGGTCTCCCCCGCGGCGAGTCCCGCCAGCCGCGCCCGCAGCCGCAGCGCGGACTGCTTGCCCGCGAGGTGGTGGGCGTGCTCGGCGACGCCGGGCACGTCGCTGTCGGCGGCGGTGCTGCCGAGGGCGTAGACGAGCGTGTCGTAGGCGAGTTCGCCGTGCCCGTCGACGCTGACGGTCTTGCGCTCGGCGTCGACGGCGGTGACCTTGCCGACGCGCACCTGGACGCCGGTTCCCGCGAGGACCTCGGTCAGCGGGCGGGGCTTGAGGTCCTGGCCGCTCGCGAGCTGGTGCAGGCGGACGCGCTCGACGAACTCGGGATCGGCGTTGACGACGGTGATCTCGGTGCCCGCGGGGTGCAGCCGCTTGGCCAGGCGCCCGGCGGCGTTGGCGCCGGCGTACCCGGCCCCGAGGACGACGATGCGGTGCTTCATGGTTTCGCTCCTGTCCGGTCGGTGTTCGCTGCCTGAACCGGATGGCGGCGCGAAACCTGACAGGTGCGGGCTGTGACGTGAGTCACCAGTTGCCGGCGAGCGGCTCCCCCGGGGTGATTTCCGCCCACTGCCGCGTCGCGCGGCCGAGCTTGCCGGGGTTCGCCTGCGCGTGGACCGCCGCGATGCCGCCGTCGGTGACGTCCAGCGCGAAGACCCCGGCGATCCGGTCGCCGACGACCATGACCAGCGCGGGCACGCCGTTGGCGACCGCGGCGAACAGCTCGGGGCGGCCGCCGATCATCGCCCACTTGGCGTCGGTCGGCTTGAACAGCGTGCGCAGGAACCTCGCCACCCGCAGGGCGCCGGTGATCGGCTCGGGCACCGAGATGATCACGCCACCACCGTCGCCGATCGCGACCGCGTCGTCGGTCAGCAGCCGCACCAGCGAGTCGGTGTTGCCGCTGAGCGCCGCGGCGAGGAACTCCTCGACGACCTTGCGGGCCGCGGCCGCGTCGACCGCCGGCCGGCGCCGCCCGGTGGCCAGGTGCTGCTTGGCACGCCGGTAGACCTGCTGGCTGTTGGCCTCGGTGAGGTCGAGCACCTCGGCGATTTCGCCGTGGGAGTAACCGAACGCCTCGCGCAGCACGTACACGGCGCGCTCCTGCGGCGACAGCCGCTCCAGCAGCGTGAGCACCGCGATCGAGACGGACTCGCGCTGCTCGGCGGTCTCCGACGGGCCGAGCATCCGGTCCCCGGCGAAGACCGGCTCGGGCAGCCACTGGCCGACGTAGGTCTCGCGCCGCGCCCGCGCCGAGGTGAGCCGGTTCAGGCAGAGGTTGGTGAGCACCTTCGTCAGCCACGCCTCGGGCGTCTCGATGTGCTCCCGGCCGGCGGCCTGCCAGCGCAGGAACGTGTCCTGCACCGCGTCCTCGGCGTCGGCCGCGGACCCCAGCAGGCGGTACGCGATGGCCTCCAGCCGCGGCCGGGCCGCCTCGAACACCTCGACCTCGTGCGCACCCACCAGCATGGCGTCCATCCAACCACCGCGCGCCGCTCTAGATTGGACGGCATGAGCTCGACCGCCGAGAAGGCCACCCTCCTGCAAGAGCTGCACGCCGCGCCCGAGCTGCTGCTCGTAGTCAACGTCTGGGACGCGATCACCGCCAAGGTCGTCGCCGAGACGCCGGGCACGCGGGCCCTCGCGACCCCCAGCCACGGCATCGCCGCCTCGCGCGGCTACCCGGACGGCGAGAAGATCCCGCGCGAGGAGATGATCGCCGAGGTCGCCCTGATCGTGCGGACCGCGGGCGACCTGCCCGTGACGGCCGACCTCGAAGCGGGCTACGGCGACCCGGGCGGCACCATCGCCAGGGCCATCGAGGTGGGCGCGGTCGGCGCCAACCTCGAGGACCAGATGAAGCCGCTCGCCGAAGCCGTGAAGGCCGTCGAAGCCGCCGTCGCGGCCGCGGAGTCGGTCGGCGTCGACTTCGTGCTCAACGCCCGCACCGACGCCTTCCTCAAGACCGACCCGGAGACGGCGATGGCCGAGGCCCTCACCCGCGGCCGCGCCTACCTCGACGCGGGCGCGTCCAACTTCTTCGTGCCCGGCAAGCTGGACGAGGACCAGGTGGCGCGCCTCGTCGGCGAACTCGGCGAGCGCAAGGTCAACCTCATCGGCATCCCCGGCTCGATCCCCCTGGCCCGCGCGCAGGAACTCGGCGTGTCCCGGGTGTCCTACGGGCCGTGGAGCCAGAACGTGGCGCTCACCGCGCTGGCGAAGCTGGCCGAAGACGTCTACGCCGGTGGCGGGCTGCCCGCCGACACGCGCAAGCTCAACTGACGCGTGACCGGTCGACGACGGCCGTGACCTCGGCTTCGACCAGGATTTCCGGGTCGAACAGGATCTCGACGCCGATCAGCGCGGCCGGGGGCGTCGCCGTGATGTCGAGTTCCTTCATCGCCTGTTCGACGCCGGCGCGGAAGTCGTCGTACCGCTCGCGCCGCCAGCCCGCGGCGTACCAGGTGACGCGCACGACGTCGGCGAACGTGGCGCCGGCGGCGGCCAGCGATTTGGCGACATTGCGGTAGACCTGGACGACCTGCCCCGCGAGGTCGCCGGGCGCGACCAGCGCGCCGTTCTCGTCCCACGCGACCTGACCGGCGAGGTGGACCTGCGTCCCGCCGGTGGCGACGGCGACGTGGTGGTAGTCGGGGACCACCACGTGGCCGTCCGGGTTGATCAGCGAAACCGGCATCGTGCGCACTCCTATGAGTTCAAGGTTGAAGTGATTTCAGTCTGCCTTGACTTCAAGGGTGAAGTCAAGGCGAGGCGGTACAGTGACGCGATGCCCTCGATCACCAGCCCGGGTCCCAGCGGCGCCGCGGACGAGCCGCGGTGGCTCGACGCCGCGGAGAAGGAAGCCTGGACCGGCTTGATCTCCCTGGCCCTCCTGATGCCCGGCCGGCTCGAGGCGCCGCTGCAGCAGGCCGCGGGCGTGACGCTGTTCGAGTACATGACGCTCAGCCAGATCTCCGAGGCCCCGGACCGCCGGATCCGGATGAGCGAACTCGCCTACCTGACGAACGGCTCGCTCTCCCGGCTGTCCAATGTGGTCAAAAGGCTGGAGAACCGCGGCTGGGTCACCCGCTCCCCTGATCCGGCCGACGGGCGCTACACCCTGGCCGCGTTGACCTCGGCCGGGCACGAAGTGGTCGTCGCCGCCGCGCCGGTCCACGTGCGTTCGGTCCGTGAGCTGGTGCTCGACCCGCTTTCGAAGACTGACCGGCAGGCCTTGGCTCGTATCGCGGCGAAGCTCCGCACCCGCCCGGCCGACTACGGCACCGAGCCCGGCTGACCTGGACCCGGGTGGCGGCACCGGCTCGGACAGCTTCCACCCGCCGAAAGGCCTCGCACAAACGTGGGCTGGCGGTGGCTCAGCGGTCGGCGGTCGCCGCGGTCAGGAGCGTGAGTGCCGCATGAGAAGACGAGCCCGGTTCGGCCGTCACAACCACCAACGTCTGCTCAGGCGCGTGCGCGAGCGTGAGGCTCTGCTGGTGCACCGTTAAGTCGCCGACCAGCGGGTGGCGCATGGCGTACTCCGTCGCCGCGCAGGCAAGAACCCGATGGTCGGCCCACATCGCGGCGAAGCCGGTGCTGCCCGTGACGAGCTCGCCGATCAGGGTGCTCAACAGGCGGTCATCCGGGTGCTTGCCCGCGGTCAGGCGCAGGTTGCCGACCACCGCGCGGGCCTTCTCGGTCCACTGTGGATAGAGGTCGCGGGTGTGCGCGTCGAGGAAGACCAGGCGGGCCATGTTCGGGCGGTCGGCGGGGCGGCCGGGCGCGGTGAAGTCGAGGTGGCCGGCGAAGAACGCGTGCCCGGGGCGGTTCCACGCCAGCACGTCGGTCCGGCGGCCGAGCACGATCGCCGGTACGTCGCCCAGCCCGGCCAGCAACTGGGTGGTCGCCGCGCCGACGCGCTCGACCGGCGGGCGCTTCGCG
>NZ_JAAGNB010000451.1:0-4485 GCF_010550475.1 Amycolatopsis sp. SID8362 | reverse complement strand
CCGGGCCGCGGCGGCCCCGGCCAGCAGCCCGGCGAGCCCACCCGCGGCCGAGGCCAGCAGCAGGTCGGCCCACAGCGGGAACGACGGCACCTTGTTCACCAGCAGCGCCACCGTGTACGCGCCGATGAACATGAACGCACCGTGGCCCAGGGAAACCTGCCCGGTGAGGCCGGTCAGCAGCGTCAGCCCGGCCACCGCGATCAGGTAGTAGCCGATCGTCGCGATGCGCAGGTTGGTGAACTCGTCGGTCACCAGCGTCAGCACCACGACGACGGCGAAGGCGGCCAGCGCGAAGAGGACGTGGCGGACCAGCGGCGGCAGCACGCGCTGCTTTTCCGGTGCTGTCACGGTGGCTCGCGGCAGGCTGGTGCGCACGCTCATACCCGCCTCGCCTTCGCGCGGCCGAACAACCCGCTCGGGCGCACGGAAAGCACGACCACCAGGATCGCCAGCGCGGCGATGGTGACCATCTCCGGTCCGAAGTAGCCGGACACATAGGACAGTCCGACGCCGAGGACGAACCCGCCGGCGATGGTGCCCAAGGGGTTGTCGAGGCCGCCGAGCACCGCCGCGGTGAGCGCGTAGACGAAGACGCCGTCCAGCACGTTCGGGAACAGGAACGGTGGTGTGGCGAGCAACCCGGCCAGCGAACCGACGGCGGCGGCCATCCCCCAGCCGACGGTGAGCATCAGCCCGACCCGCACGCCGAGCGTGCGGGCGACGTCCGGCGCGAACGCCGCCGCGCGCATCCGCAGGCCCAGCGGCGTGTACTTGAACACGACGAGCACGAGCGCGGCGATGGCGAGCACGACCAGCACGACGAACAGGTCGTTGGCGGAGAACCGGCCGCAGAAGTCGAAGGCGTACGGGAACGCCAGCGGCTCGTTGGACCAGATCATGCCCGCGATCGCCTGCAGCACCAGCAAAAGGCCGAGCGTGACGATGATCGAGCTCAGCTCGGAGCGGTGCCGCAGCGGCCGGATCAGCAGCCGTTCGGTCGCGACGCCCAGCACGGTCCCGGCGACGATCGCGACGGCGAAGCCGAGCCAGTAGCTGCCGGTCGCCTTGGTCACCGAGTACGCGAGGTACGTCGAGATCAGGGCGAGGGCGGGCTGCGCGAAGTTCACCACCCGGGTGGCCCGGTAGATGATGACCAGGGCGAGCCCGAGCGCCGCGTACACCGCGCCGGCCGAGATCCCGCCGAGGGTCAGGTCGAAGAAGTCTTGCATGCCGGACCGTTCACCTCCGTTTTGGACGCCTCAGAAGCCGAGGTAGGCGTGGCGCAGGCCGTCGTCGGCCAGCAGTTCCGCCGCGGTGTCGACGGCGACGACCTTGCCGAGCGCGAGGACGTAGCCGCAGTCGGCGATGGACAGCGCGCTGTGCGCGTTCTGCTCGACGAGCACGACGGTCAGCCCGGTCGAAGCCCGCAAATCGCGCAGGATTCCCATGATCCGCGCGGTGATCAGCGGCGCGAGACCCAGCGACGGCTCGTCCAGCAGCAGGAGCCCGGGCCGGCTCATCAGCGCGCGGCCGATGGCGAGCATCTGCCGTTCGCCGCCGGACAGCGTCGACGCGGGTTTCGCCGAACGTTCTTCCAGCGGCGGGAAGAGCTCGTAGACCTCCTTGCGCGCGACGGCGCGATCGGCGCGGTCACGCCGCCACAGCGCGCCCAGCCGGAGGTTCTCGTCGACGGTCAGCTCGGTGATCACACCGCCGCCTTCGGGCACGTGCGCGACCCCGCCGCGCGCGATCCGGTCCGGCGCCCGCCCGGTGAGTTCCTCGCCGTCCCAGGAGATCCGGCCGGCGCGGGCGGGCTGCAGGCCGCTGATCGTGCGCAGCAACGTGGTCTTGCCGGCGCCGTTCGCCCCGAGCACAGCGGTGATCCCGCCCCGCTCGACGGTGATGCCGACGCCGTCGAGCGCGCGGACGGCGCCGTAGGAAACGGAAAGCTCGTCGATCTCAAGCACTCGGTGCCTCCTCGGCGGGGTCGCCGAGGTAGGCCTCGGCCACGCGGGGATCGGCCTGGATCTCGGCAGGCGTGCCCGCCGCGATCACCTCGCCGAAGTTCAGCACGACGACGCGGTCGCACACCTGCATGACCAGGTCCATGTGGTGTTCGACGAGCACGACCGCCATGTCCCGCCGCAGCGACAGGATCAGCGCCGCCAGCTCGTCGAGCTCGGCGGACGACAGCCCGCTCGCGGGTTCGTCGAGCAGGAGCAGATCGGGTTCCGCGACGAGCGCTCTCGCCAGCGCGACGCGTTTCCGCACCCCGTAAGGCAGTACCCCGGGCAGCCGGTCGGCGAGGTCCGCGATCCCCAGCTCCCCGAGGGTGGCCCGCGCCCGCTCAGCGAGGCCGGCTTCGTCGCGCGCGGATCGCCCGGCCCCGACGAGCGCCGGCACCACCCCGGTGCGCGCGTGCCGCCCCGCGCCGGCCATCACGTTCTCCAGCACGGTCAAGCCCGGGAACAGCCCGAGCCCCTGCAGCGTCCGCACGATCCCGAGGCGGGCCAGGTGTTCCGGGCGGTGGCGCACCAGCGGTTCCCCGCGCCACAGCACGCGCCCCGCCTGCGGCCGGACGAACCCGCAGACGACGTTGAAGAGCGTGGTCTTGCCCGCGCCGTTGGGCCCGATCACCCCGACGACGGTGCCGGCGCCGACGCTCAGCCGGACGTCGCGCAACGCCGTGAGGCCGCCGAAGCGCACGGTGAGGCCGTCGACCACGAGCAGGTCCTCGCCGGGAAGGGTCATCGTCGACTCTCCTTGTCTCACCATGTGGACCAGGCCGTACCGCGCGGTCGGTATGAAGAGGGTGGAGGTCGGCGGCGGTGAAGTCAAGGCCGCGCGGAAGGGGACTTTCTTCCCATCTCACGCGCTGAAGGGGACTTTCCTCGCATCGGATGCGCGGAAAGTCCCCTTCAGCTCACGGAAGCGGCGAGCCCCGGTGTCAGCCCGTACTGGCCTGCGGCGCGATCATCGAAGAAGCGTCGATCTTCGTCTGCACGACACCCAGCTGCTGCAACAGGTCCGGCACCCGCTGGATCCGGCGGGCGTCCAACGTGGACCCGAACGCCGGCATCACCATCAGGCTCGCGATGTCCTGGTCCACCCGCGCGTTGCGGACGACCAGCGGCTCCACCCGGGCCCGGTCCACCGCGGCGCGCGTGGCGTTGAGCATCGCGCGCTGGAAGGCGGCCAGCGTCTTCGGATGGTCGCGGGCCCACTGGGCGGTGGCGCCGTAGCCCGTCAGGGGAAACGCTTGCGTGCTGCCGCTCGCGGCGTCGATCACCGGGTACGCGCCGGCCGTCTTGGCGGACTGTGTCAGGAACGGTTCCGGCTGGTAGGCCGCGTCCACGCGGCCCTGCGCCAGCGCCGCACCCATCTCCGGCAGGGGCATCGGGACCCACGTCACCTTGGTGGTGTCGATGCCGTGGTCGCGCATCACCGACCGGGTCAGCACGTCGGACGCCGCGTTCTTCGAGCTGATCGCGATCCGCTTGCCGCTCAGGTCGGCGATGGTCTTCACCGGCGAGCTCGGCACGGTGACGACCTCGTTGCTGCGCGGGCTCGCCGAGGTGGCGTCGGCGACCAGCTTCAGGTCCGCGGTGCCGCTGCTCTTCGCCAGGAAGAACAGGGTGTAGGTGGACAGCGCGAGGTCGTCCTTGCCCTCCACCATGCGGGTCAGCGTGTCCTGGCCGCTGGCGCCGATGTCGGTCTGCACCTCGAGGCCCTCGGCCTTGAAGTAGCCGCCTTCCTGCGCCAGCCACAGGGTGGCGAGGTCGACGGTGGTGAGGATCGCGACCCGGATGGCCGGTTTTTCGACGCCGCCACCGGTCTTGGTCCCGCCCACCTGGCTGCACCCGCTCAGCAGCAGGGCGGCGGCGACGGCGAGGACGGCGAACCGGCGGGTCGAGGCGCGTCTGGGCATGGCACTCCTCGGAAAAGAATCCTTCTGCACGTGGAATCCGGCGGTTGAGCCGTGATTCGCCGGACTGTAGATGACGATTTCCGCGCCCGCAAACACGTTGCCGAGAATTGCGGGCGCGATGATCACGCGCGGAAACAAACCAACGAGGAGCTCGCACACAGCGTGATCGTCCTACGCCATCCGGCGGAGCGCACTGGGACGTCTGATCGTCACCGGCACTGCTCCGAAGGCGTAAATCGCGAACTTCCAAAGAGGGGAAATCATGAACGAATGGAAGTACCGGCCGCCGCTGCTCTCGCCCCGGTTCGGCCACGAGGTGGCACCGACGGCGCCGTCGGCTACAGCTCCGTCGAGACCCGCCACGCCCGCGGCGAGGGCGAGTGGCACTACGTCAGCCCGATGCCCGTACCCCGCGCCGACTTCGCGGCCGGCGTGGCAGGCGGGATCGTCTACGCCGCAGGGGGAATCGGCCCCGGCGGGGCCGCGCTGGACGCGGTCGACCGCTACGACCCCGAACGCGACGAGTGGCGCCCGGCGCCCGCGCTGCCGGTCCCGCT
>NZ_JAAGNB010000402.1:0-9156 GCF_010550475.1 Amycolatopsis sp. SID8362 | reverse complement strand
GGATGGCGCCCCAGTCCGCGGGGTGGGTCAGCACCAGCAGGTCGACCTCGGCGTCCCCGGCGAGGCGGCGCGCCTCGGCCACCGCGCGCCCCAGGACGGCGTGCACGACGTCGGTCACCCGCAGGACGCTGTCCCCGAGCAGCAGCTCGCCTTCGTCGATCCGCCGCTTCGGGTTCGGCTCGTACCGCGACGGGTCGACCGCCGCCTGCCGCTCGGCCTCCTGGCCGACGAACAGCGTGCCGTCCGCGGCCGCGAACACGGCCGAGGACATCAGCGGCTGGCCGTCGATCACCACGACCTGCGGCTCGCGCCCGTTCACCGAGGCGACGACGCAGGTGCTCGATGTCCCGAAGTCCACCGCAACCCGGACCGTCACCAGCAGCTCCCGCAGTACTTGTCGCGTTCCCCCGCACCCCGCCGTCGGGGCGCCCCCACGGGGAGGAACCTACCCCCCGCCGCGGGACGCCCCGAAGCCGTGCTCAGTCGGGGTTGATCCACGACACCTGGATCAGCTGCTTGCCGTTCTTCCGGGTCAGCAGGTTGCCCCGGCCCGGCGGCATCGCCGACGGCTTGATGTTGCCGACCAGCGCGCCCTCGTCGCGGGAACCGTTCATCACCATGCCCGGCGCCGCGATCTCTTTGAGCTTGCCGATGATCGGGTCGTACATCGCCTTCGACGCACCACCGGTGCGCCGCACGACCACCAGGTGCAGGCCGACGTCCTTGGCCTGCGGCAGGAAGTCGGAGATCTTCCGCAGCGGGTTGGTCGTCGACGTCGCCACCAGGTCGTAGTCGTCGACCAGGATGAACAGCTCCGGGCCCTTCCACCACGACCGCGTCTTCAGCTGCTCCTGGGTGACGTCCGGGCCCGGCAGGCGCCGCGTCATCGAGTTGAAGACGTCGCCGACCATGCTCTCCAGCTGGTTCGCCGACACCGCGTACCCGAGCAGCGCGTCGCCCTGGACGAACCCCAGCATCGTGCGCCGGTAGTCGACCAGCAGGATCAGCGCTTCCTGCGAGGTGTAGCGCTCCGAGATGCCCCGGGCGATCTGCCGCAGCAGGTTCGTCTTGCCCGACTCGCCGTCCGCGAACGCGTAGAAGTGCGGCTCGGCGTTGAAGTCGAGGTAGATCGGCTGCAGGTCTTCCTCGTTGACGCCGATCGGGACCAGCTTGGAGTCCCGCGCGGTGTCGAGCTTGAGGACTTCTTCGTAGGTGATCATCTCCGGCAGCAGGCGGACCTGCGGCGCGACCCGGCCGCGCCAGGCGCCCTTGATCTTGCCCACCGCGTCCGCCACGCCCGACGCGATCGTCTCCGGGTCGCTGGACCCGTCGATGCGCGGGAGGCCGCCGAGCATGTGCAGCTTCTCCCGGGTCAGGCCCCGGCCCGGCCGCCCGGCCGGGATGTTCACCGCGACCCGGCGGTCGATGTCGGACTCGGTCGGGTCACCGAGGCGCAGCTCGAACCGGGTGCCCAGCATGTCCTTGATCGCCGGCCGGATGTCCGCCCACCGGTTGGCCGCGACGATGACGTGCACGCCGTAGGACAGACCCTGCGTGGCCAGCCGGGTGATCGTGGTTTCCAGCTCTTCGAAGTCGTCGCGCAGCGCGCGCCAGTTGTCCACGATCAGGAACGCGTCGCCGAACGGGTCCTGGTCCGGCCGGATCTCACCGCGGCGCTTGCGGTTGCGGAACTCGGTCATCGAGTCGATGCCCATCGCCCCGAACCGGCCTTCCCGCTCGGTGAGCAGGGTGGTCAGCTCGGCCACGATCCGGCGGGCCTTGTCCGGCTCGCGCCGGGCCACCGCGACGCCGCCGACGTGCGGCAGGTCGGCCAGACCGGTCAGCGTGCCACCACCGAGGTCGAGGCAGTAGAACTGCGCTTCCTCGGGGGTGTGCGTGAGCGCCATCGACATGATCAGCGTCCGCAGCATGGTCGACTTGCCCGACTGCGGGCCGCCGACGATCACGCCGTGCCCGGCCGCGCCGGAGAAGTCCGCCCACAGCGGGTCACGCCGCTGCTCGTACGGCCGGTCGATGATGCCCAGCGGCACCTGCAGCCGCCCGTTGCCGAAGAAGCCGACCGGGGACAGGCCGCGGTCGTCGGTCGGGTTCAGGTTCGGCAGCAGCGTGTCGAGGGAGTTCGGGTCCTTCAGCGGCGGCAGCCACACCTCGTGCGCCGGCGGGCCCTGCCCGATCAGCCGCGAGACGATGACGTCCAGCTCGGACGGCTCGACCGCTTCCTCGGACTGCCGCTGCTCTTCCTTCGGCGCCTCTTCGATGAACTGCGGCTCCGGTTCCTTCGGCAGTTCGACGAAGTCCGGCACGAACAGCTGCGGCCGCTTGTCCGCGCGGACCACGGTCGCCGCCGGGCCGGCCGCCTTGAGACCGGCGGGCCGGTACGGGCCGGAGACGTAGGAGGCCTTGAACCGCACCAGCGTCGAGGTGTCGTACTTCAGGTAGCCACCACCGGGGACCGAGGGCAGCTCGAACGCGTCCGGCACACCGATCGCGGCGCGGGACTCCGCCGCCGAGAACGTCTTGAGGCCGATCCGGTAGGACAGGTGCGAGTCCAGGCCGCGCAGCTTGCCCTCTTCCAGGCGCTGCGAGGCGAGCAGCATGTGCATCTGCAGCGACCGGCCCAGCCGGCCGATGGCGACGAACAGGTCGATGAAGTCCGGCTTCGCCGACAGCAGCTCGGAGAACTCGTCACAGACGATGAACAGCGCCGGCAGCGGGTCGAGGTCGGCGCCGTTCTCGCGGGCCTTCTCGTACTCCCAGACGTTCTTGAAGTTACCGCCGTTCTTCAGCGCTTCCTGGCGACGGTTCATCTCGCCGGCCAGCGCGTCCTTCATGCGGTCGACCAGCGTGACTTCGTCGGCGAGGTTGGTGATGACCGCGGAGACGTGCGGGGCCTTGTCCAGGCCGAGGAAGGTCGCGCCACCCTTGAAGTCGACGAGGACGAAGTTCAGCGTGGACGAGGAGTGCGTGGCCAGCAGGCCCAGCACCAGCGTGCGCAGGAACTCCGACTTACCGGAACCGGTCGCGCCGATGCACAGGCCGTGCGGGCCCATGCCCTCGGCGGCGGCTTCCTTGATGTCCAGCTCGACCGGCTGGCCGTACTCGCCGACACCGAACGGGACGCGGTAGCGGTCGCGGATCGGCCGCGGCCGCCACGCCTGCTGGACGTCGAAGGTCATCGGGTCGCCCGGGATGCCGAGCAGCTCCAGCAGCGACGGGTTGGACAGCAGCGGCTCTTCGTCGCCGACGTCCTGGCCCGCGGCGCCGCCGACGCGGTACGGCGAGATGAGCCGGGCCAGCGACTCGGTCTCCACCAGGCTCAGCGTGTCGGGGCGGCCGAACCACTCGACGCCGCCGGCGCTGCGGGCGCCGAGCCGGTCGGGCTCCACGACGAGCCGGAGGCCGCGGCGGGCGGCGAGGTTGCCGAGCGAGTCGGACAGGTCGATCAGCGTGACGCCGACCAGGCCCTCTTCGAGGACGATCTGCTCTTCGCGGGTCACCTCGGCGTCGTCGATGATGATGACGATGTGCGGCTGGTCCGGCGCCGGCGTGGCGTTGCGGGAGAACCGCTGGCGGTCACGGAGTTCTTCGTCGAGCCAGTTTTCGATCTGGGCCAGCGAGCCGGCCATCATGCGGAGCTGGCCGATGCCGTCCGACAGCGTCGGGTGCTGGGCGTGCGGCAGCCACTTCGCCCACTCCCACTCCTCCTTCGCGCGGCCCGCGGTGGCGACCGCGACCAGCACGTCGTCGGGGCTGTGGAAGGTGACCATCTGCGCGAGCATCGCGCGGGTCAGGCCGCGGGTCAGCGCCCGGTCGCCCTGCATGCTCACCGCGGCGAACCCGCGGAGGGTGATCTGGGTGGGCAGGTCCGGCACGATCGAGTGCGCGCGCACGAACCGGCGCAGCGCGAGGGTGGCGATCGGCTCCAGCTCGTCGACGGGCCCGGTCTGCGGCGGGACCAGCCGCGTCGCGAGGCGGTGCGAGCTGCGCCCGACGCGCAGGTGCAGGAAGTCCTGGTCGTTCTGGCGGCGCTCCCACATCCGGCGGCTGGCCGCGAGCGACCACAGCGACTGCGGGTCGGGGTGCACCCATTCCAGGGCGGCGCGCTGGTCGACCATCGCCTCGCGGGCGCGGTCACGCATCTGCCCCAGGTAGCGCAGGTAGTCCTTGCGGTCTTCGTCCATCTCGGCGCGCTTGGCACCGCCGCCCTTGCCCCCGCCGCCCGCCATCATCCCGAGCGTGCCGACGACCATCATGCCGCCCATGGCCATCATCATCGGGTTCCGGTTGCTGGCCTGGAACATGAAGACCATCATCCCGAGCGACGCGACGATCATGACGACCGGAAGCGCCTTCATCACGATGTTCCCGGGAATGACCCGGGGCACCTCGGGCGGCGGCTCGAGGTGCACCTCACCGCCCGGCGGACGCGGTGCCGCCAGCCGCGGCGACTTCTTGAACTGCAGCGTGCTCATCGAAGGACCCCTCATTCAAACTCGACGATGGCTGCCACCGCTTGGTGCGCAAGGTGCGCGAACAACCTATCGAACGTCCTGGCGGAATTCCGGCGGATGCCGCAACCGCCCACAGGTGTGGTCTCGGCCTCGTCCCGCGAGTGTACGGCCCGGCACCGACAGTAATCTCACCTTCCGGCCGCTGACCTGGCCTTGCCGGTGAATTTCGGACGCGCCGGGCGGGCCTGAGGTGTCGCCGAGCGAGCCGCCGCGGACTCGGCCGGGCTCGCGGCGCCGACCGCCGCGGGTCGTGGACGAACCCTTCACTACGCCCCGGCCGAGCGGCCGCTGACCTGGCCTTGCCGGTGAATTTCGGACGTTCCATGATGCCGGTGCCGGGGTTCGGTATAAGTTCCCCCGGGAGCAGTATCGACCGAGCGGGGGCAGTGCAGTGGCTACGGGCACGACAGTTTTCAGCAGGGTGACGGTCGTCGCGCCCTCCACGCGGATCGACGTGGCGCTGCCCGCCGACGTCGCGGTGGCCGACCTCCTGCCGATGCTGCTGGACATGGCCAAGGAGACCTCGCCCGACGGCGGGGCCCGCCACGGTGGCTGGGCGCTCGCGAAGCTCGGGGACGCGCCGCTCGACCCGAGCCGGACGCTGGCCTCGCTCGGCGTCGTCGACGGTGAGCTGCTGCAGCTGCGCAAGCGCAACGAGAACCCGCCGCCGCCGCTGTACGACGACGTCGTCGACGCCATCGCCGAGTCCTCCCCCGACAGCTTCCGCCCGTGGACCAAGGAGACGGCGAACCGCTTCGGGCACGTCGCGGGCGGGCTGGCGCTGGTCGCCGCCGCCATCGCGCTGTTCATGAGCGGGTCGTTCTACGGCGGCAGCGCGCTCGGCGCGGCCATCGCGGGCGGCATCGGCGCGATCGCGTGCGTCGCGGTCGGCGCCACGCTCGCCAAGGGCTACCAGGCGGAAGCGACCGGCGTCCTGATCGCCGCGGCCGGCGGCCTGCCACTGGCGTTCGTCAGCGGCTTCTACATCGTGCCCGGCCTGTCCCTGCGGGCGAACCTGCTGCTCGGCGCGGTCCTGGTGATCATCGTCGCGTCCGTCTGCATCATGGTCATCGGCGCCGGCATCACGACGTTCATCGCGGCGGCCACCGCCGGCACGTTCGGCGCGCTGGCGTTCCTCTTCGGCACGCTCATCGCGCACCCGGCGGCCGGCATCGCGGCCGGCACCGTCGCGGTCGCCCTCGCCTGCATCTCGATCCTGCCGCGCGCCACGATCTGGCTCGCGAAGCTGCCGCTGCCGCACGTCCCGGGCAGCGCGGAGGAGCTCAAGGAAGACTCCGGCTTCCCCGACTACCGGGCGATCGAGCGCCGCACGGCCATCGCGCACAACTACATGACCGGCCTGATGGTCGGCTGCGGTGCCACGGTCGCCATCTCCGCGGTCATCGCCGCGAGCGCGCCCGGCGCGTTCGGGATCATCCTCGGCGTCGTCGCGACGCTCGTCCTGCTCCTGCGCGCCCGCGCGTACGCCAACGGCAGCCAGGCCATCGCGCTGCTCACCACCGGCCTGGTCTCGGCGACCGGGATCGGCATCGGCTGGCTGGTCTCGGCGAGCGCCCAGAACCGCCTGCTCTACGTCTTCGGCGCGCTGGTCCTGCTCGCCGCCGGCGCGCTCGTGGTCGGCGTGATCTTCCCGAACCAGCGCTTCTCGCCGCCGCTGCGCCGGACCGTCGAGATCATCGAGGCGCTCTGCATCGCGTCGGTGCTCCCGCTCGCCCTGGGTGTGATGGACCTCTACACCACCCTGCGGCACCTGAACTTCAAGTGACCGGATCGGGTGAATCTCGGATGTCAGTGGCACGGCGGACCACGACGGCATTGCTGGCCGGCACGATCGGCGTCCTCTCGCCCCTGGCGATAGCGGTGCCGGGGTGGGCGCAGCAATCCACCGACGGCTACTTCGCGACACCGCCGCCGGTCGACATGAGCAAGCTGATCCCGGACGAGCGCAAGCCGGACAAGAGCTACAAGCAGTCGAAGGGCTGTGTGCAGCGAAGCCTCGGCGAGAACATCGTGCTCAAGAGCCGGCCGTGGGGCCAGGAGTACCTGCAGCTCTCGAAGGCCCAGGACATCGTCAAGGCGGCCACCGGCGGCGGCGCGGGCAAGGGTGTCCGGGTCGCGGTGGTCGACACCGGCGTGACGCGCCACCCCTGGCTGACCGACCTCCAGTCCGGCGGTGACTACGTCGCCCCGACGACGAAGAACCAGCCGCCGGGGCTCGAGGACTGCGACGGCCACGGCACCGAGGTCGCCGGCATCATCGCGGCCAAGCCGGACAACCCCGAGGTCGGGTTCGTCGGCGTCGCCCCGGACGCGACGATCGTGTCCTACCGCCAGCTCAGCGAGAACTACGAGCCCAACACCGAGACAGCGTCGCCCCCGGCGTCCAGCACTGGGGGCACCCCGTCGTCGAGCACGAACCCGCCGTCCGGCGCGCAGTCGTCGCTGCCGCCGAGCAACGGCGGTGGCGGGGGAAGCGGCGAGGGCGACCAGACCTCGCCCGGGCAGTCCAACGGCGGGCGCCAGCTGGAAAAGGCCGGCACCGCGGGCACGTTGAAGACGCTGGCCGAGATCATCCGCGGCATCGCCGAGCGCAACGAGGCCGACATCATCAACATGTCGGTCGACAACTGCCGCCCGGCGACCGGGTCGATCACCGAAGGCGAGCAGCAGGTCCAGGCCGCCGTGCACTTCGCGGCGGAGAAGGGCATCGTGATCGTCGCCGCCGCGGGCAACGCGACGGACACCTGCCCGCAGAACGACCAGCCCAACGCCAAGAAGCCGAAGACGATCGTGACGCCGCCGTGGTTCGCCGACGACGTCCTGTCGGTGGGCGCGATCGACGAAACCGGTGGCGTCGCGGCGTTCAGCGTGCACGGCCCGTGGGTCGGCGTCGCCGCGCCCGGCACGAAGATCATTTCGCTCGACCCCGCGGAAGGCTCCGGCGGCCTGGCGAACCTGACGTTCGAAAGCGGCGACAAGGCCAGCGAAATCCAGGGCACGAGCTTCGCGGCGCCGTACGTCGCCGGGCTGGCGGCGCTGGTGAAGGCGAAGTTCAAGAACCTCGACGGGCGGGGCATCGTCAACCGCATCAAGGAAACGGCCCAGCACCCGGCCGCTCCGGGCGGGCGCGACAACTTCGTCGGGTTCGGTGTGATCGACCCGGTGGCGGCGCTGACCGCGACCCTGCCGTCCGAGGTCGGCGGCATGGCCCCGATCCCGTCCCAGCAGATGGCGCAGCTGCCGCCGGCCAACGACCGCAGCCCGACGCCGGTGATCGTGGCGCTGGCGGGCACCGGCGGTGGCGTGGTGGCGCTGCTGATCACGCTGTTCGTGATGCACACGATCCGCCGCAACCGCCCGGCCGAGCCGGGCTCGGCCCGCCGCTGAGGTGGTGGCCCCGCGCGGGCCACCACCTCACTGCGCCGGCGGCTTCTTCTGCTCCTGCGCCGGTTTCTCGTCCTCGCCGATCACCGGCGGGGCCACGAGACCGGGCTCCCCCAGCAGTTCCGACGTCTTGGTGACCGGTCGCGTCTTCGGCTGGCGCCGTCCCCCACCGCCGCCACCGAAGGCGCCGAAGCCCATCATCGGCATCATCGGAACGCCGGAGGACGTCGACTGGTTCGCCGCGTGGTCCGGGGCGGGCTGCGGGGTGTCGGCAGGCTGGGCGGTGTCGGGGGTGCCCGCGCCGGTGTGCTTGGGCTCCGCCGAAGACGGTGACGTGACCTCGTCCGACGACCCGGCCGAAGACGGCGTCGTCGATTCCTCGGCCGCGGCGTCGTTGAGCGCGCCGTCGTGCAGCTTGAACCGTTCCTGCGGGTAGCGGTGCCGGATCTCGATGCTCCGCGAAGCCGCGTCGGGGTCGTCGACGCCTTGGCAGAGCCGGTCGAACGCTTCCATGACGTCCCGCGCGGTCTCGTACAGCGCCTTCGCCGACTCCTGCGTCTCCTCCAGCTGAGCGCGCGCCCGCCGGGCGCCGCCGCTCGGGAGGAGCATGGTCTCCGACGTCAGGTCCGCCGCGTCCACCAGGACTTCGACGAGGTCGACGACGACGTGGCGGACCGACTCGACCAGCTCGTCGAGCGCGCCCGCCAGGACGTTCAGCGCTTCCTGGAGGTCACCGCCCGCCGCGCCGATCTCGCGGATGTAGGCGACGAACGAGTCCGCGTCGCGCCCCTCCCAGCCCGCGTCGAGGCGGCCGAGCTGGTCGTCAAGCCGCGCGGACACCTCGGCCGCGACGGAAGCGGCCTGACGCAGGCGATCCGCTTCGGCGCCGAGGTCGGCCCAGCGGCCGATCAGCGGGCGGAAGTACGTCTCGACGGGGTCGAGGACCCCCAGCTGCCGCGAGAGGTCCGTGAGGTAGCCCAGGTACGGTTCGGCCGCCGCGGTGATGTCCTCGCCCTGCGGGACCGCCACCGCCACCGGCTGCTGCTTCGCCAGCGGGTGCGGGATGGACTCGGTGGAGCTTTCGGCGATCATCCTTCGAGCCTCCCGGCCCGCTTGATCAGCTCGGCGGCGTCGGCGTCCTGGCCGTCGTGGCGCACCGTGACCTGCCGCAGCGCTTCCGCGGCCGAGCGCAGCGCCTCCGCGCCGTCGGCCAGCTGGC
>NZ_JAAGNB010000348.1:0-7037 GCF_010550475.1 Amycolatopsis sp. SID8362 | reverse complement strand
CCGTCCCGGCCCGCGAGGCCGACCGGCTGGCCCTGCACAACGTGCTCCAGCAGCTGGACCACCTGCGCGAGTACCCGTCGGTGGCCGCGGCCGAGGCGGCCGGGAAGCTGCAGCTGACCGGGATGTACTTCGCGGTCGGCACGGCGCAGGTCCACCTGTTCGACGCGGCCGAGCGCACGTTCCGCCCGGCCGGGGCGCCGGTGGCGGTGCCGGGAGCCTGACCTCGCGCACGCGGGCCGTGCGCACCCGAGCACGGCCCGCGTGTGCGCGACCCTGGCCGGGGTCACTAAGTTGATGGTCCGTGACCATGCTGGTGATGACGGGGACCGGGACCGGGGTCGGCAAGACGATCACCACGGCGGCGATCGCCGCCCTGGCGGCGGACGGCGGGCAGCGGGTCGCGGTGCTGAAACCCGCGCAGACCGGGGTGCGGCCCGATGAGCCCGGCGACCTCGCCGACGTGCGGCGGCTCGCCGGGGACGTCACGACCCTCGAACTGCGCCGCTACCCGGACCCATTGTCGCCGGAAGCCGCGGCGCGCCGGACGGGGCTGCCGACGCTCGATCCCGGTGAGATCGCCCGGGCCGCGTCGGACCTGGACACCGGGCACGACCTCACCCTCATCGAGGGCGCGGGCGGGCTGCTGGTGCGCTTCGACGCCGCCGGGGCCAGTCTCGCCGACGTCGCGTGGTCGCTCGGCTCGCTCGTGATCATCGTGGCCGAGGCCGGGCTCGGCACGCTCAACGCGACCGCGCTCACCGCCGAGGTCGCCACCAAGCGCGGCCTGACGGTCGCCGGCGTGATCATCGGCGCCTGGCCTGCCGAGCCGGACCTCGCGGCGCTGTCCAACCTCGAAGACCTGCCCGTCGCGGCCGGGGCGCCGCTGCTCGGCGTGCTGCCCGCCGGGCTCGGCGCGGCGTCGCGGGACGAGTTCCTGGCCGCGGCCAGGGGCGGGCTCTCGCCGTGGTTCGGCGGCGAGTTCGACCCCGAGCTGTTCGCCGGGTGCGCGTCGGCCGGGAAGTGACCTGCGTCGCTGTCGCCCGAGGGTCCCGTCAGGCACGATGAGGGACGCTTCCCCACGACCAAGGAGACGCCTTGACCGCAGTTCCGGACACCGACGTCCTCGCCCACGCCCGTGAACTCGTCCTCGAAACCGGCGCCGGCCTGGGAGAAGCCGAGGTCCTCGAGGTGCTGCGGCTGCCCGACGACCGGCTGCCCGACCTGCTGGCGCTCGCGCACGAGGTGCGGATGCGCTGGTGCGGGCCCGAGGTGGAGGTCGAGGGCATCATCAGCCTGAAGACCGGCGGCTGCCCGGAGGACTGCCACTTCTGCTCCCAGTCCGGTCGCTTCCCGACGCCGGTGCGCTCGGCGTGGCTCGACATCCCGAACCTGGTCAAGGCCGCCCGCCAGACCGCCGAAACCGGCGCGACGGAGTTCTGCATCGTCGCGGCCGTCCGCGGCCCGGACAAGCGGCTGCTTTCGCAGGTCCGCGAGGGCGTGAAGGCGATCCGCGAGGACGGGAACGACATCCAGATCGCGTGCTCGCTCGGCATGCTCACGCAGGAGCAGGTCGACGAGCTCGTCGAGATGGGCGTGCACCGCTACAACCACAACCTCGAAACCGCGCGCTCGCACTTCCCCGCGGTGGTCACCACCCACACGTGGGAGGAGCGCTGGGACACGCTGCGGATGGTGGCCGAGGCGGGCATGGAGGTCTGCTGCGGCGGCATCATCGGCATGGGGGAGACGGTCGAGCAGCGCGCGGAGTTCGCGGTGCAGCTGGCCGAGCTGAACCCGCACGAGGTGCCGATGAACTTCCTGATCCCGCAGCCCGGCACGCCGTACGAGAACTACGAGATCGTCGAGGGCAAGGACGCGCTGCGGACGGTCGCGGCGTTCCGGCTCGCGATGCCGCGCACGATGCTGCGCTTCGCCGGCGGCCGCGAGCTGACCCTCGGCGACCTCGGCGCGGAGCAGGGCATGCTCGGCGGTATCAACGCGATCATCGTCGGCAACTACCTGACCAACCTGGGCCGGCCGGCTTCGGCGGACCTCGAGATGCTGGACGAGCTCAAGATGCCGATCAAGGCGCTCAGTGACAGCCTCTGACGCCGTCTTCTGCGTCCACTGTGGACAGGAATCGCCGGGCGGCGCGGACCACCCGGCGTGCCACAACCCCCGGACGGCGCTGGAACCTCCGCGCTACTGCACGTACTGCGCCCGGCGGCTGGTCGTCCAGGTGAGCCCGCTCGGCTGGACGGCGAAGTGCAGCCGGCACGGCGACACGGCCAGCGGCTGACGGCGTCCGCGCACTGACCGGTTACCCTCGGTCGCAGCATCTCGCAGGAGGGAGTCCGGGTGAGTGAGACGTCGGGGCCCGCGCACCGGCCGTCGGCCGTGGCCGGTCCGTGGTCGGTGCCCGTGCTGTTCCGGGAACGGCGGCCCAGGGTGGTCGTCAAGGCCGACCTGCTGCCCGCCATCAGCGTGCTCGGCACCCTGAGCATGCTGAGCTTCCCGCTCGCCTTCGCCTGGTCCTGGCTCGCGCCGCCGGAGCGCGTCCGCATCATCTCCGCCGATGGCACCCAGGGTGCCCTGGAGCTGGAGAGCTGGCACCGGTTCGACGACCTCGCCGTGTTCGGACTGATGACGCTCGGGCTCGGGATCGTCGTGGGCGTCGTCGTCTGGCTGCTGCGCGAACGCCGCGGTCCGGTCGTCTTCCTGGCCGCCGTGCTCGGGGTCGCGCTCGCGAGCGCGCTCGCGATGCTGCTCGGCGTCGGCTGGGCGAACGGCCACTACGCCATCACCAGCGCGCCCGCGCTCGGCTCGGTGATCGAGCTGGCGCCGCGGCTGGAGTCGTGGTGGGTGCTGCTCACCGGGCCGCTCGGCGTGTCGATCGCCTACAGCCTGCTGGCCACCTGGAACGGCCGCGACGACCTGGGCCGCCGCCTCGGCTGACGGCTTTGCCCTACGCTGGTCCCCTCACTCACAGGGGGGATTCCGGCAGTGACCGAAGACAT
Organism: Amycolatopsis sp. SID8362; assembly: GCF_010550475.1. NCBI lineage: Bacteria > Bacillati > Actinomycetota > Actinomycetes > Pseudonocardiales > Pseudonocardiaceae > Amycolatopsis > Amycolatopsis sp. SID8362. Next base: position 4,020 of record NZ_JAAGNB010000348.1, on the reverse strand, counting down.
CGAGGTTTCGCGGCGCGACGCCGTCCGCTTCCCGGGCATCAGCCCGCGCGCCTACGAGCACCCGGTGGACCGCGGCGCGCTCGCCACGCTGCGCGCGGTGCCCGGGTTCGCGCAGGTCGTGAAGGCCATTTCGGGGTTCTACAACGAACGCGGCGAGCGGCTGATGGCGCTGGCTTCGTCGATCCGCGTCGGGCCGAAGCAGTATCCGGAGATCGACCGGCTGCGCCACGAGTGCGCCGGGACGCTCGACCTGCCGTCGGTGCCGAACGTGTTCGTCTTCCAGGACCCGCGCCTGCGGGCGGAGGCGGTCGGCATGGACGAGCCGTTCATCCGGCTCAGCACCGGGCTCGTCGAGCTGATGAGCCCGGATTCGCTGCGGTTCGTGCTCGGCCACGAGATGGGGCACGTGCTGTCCGGGCACGCGGTGTACCGCACGATGATGGTGCGCCTGATCAGCCTGCAGCTGTCGATGTCGTGGACGCCGGTCAGCGCGCTCGGCATCCGGGCGATCATCGCGGCGCTGCGCGAGTGGTTCCGCAAGGCGGAGCTGTCGTGCGACCGCGCGGGCCTGCTCTGCGGCCAGGACCCGACGGCGGCGCTGCGCGCGCAGATCCAGGTCGCGGGCGGCATCGACCCGGCCCGCATCGACATCCCGTCGTTCCTGCAGCAGGCGTCGGAGTACGAGTCGGTCGAGGACATCCGCGACAGCTTCCTCAAGCTCAAGTTCGTCGAGACGGAGTCGCACCCGTTCGCGGTGGTCCGCGCGGCGCAGCTGCAGCGCTGGGCGGCTTCGGCGGAGTACCGCGCGATCCTGGCGGGCGACTACCCGCGGCGGGACGGCGACAAGCCGGGCTCGGACTGGAAGGACGACCTCAAGTCGGCCGCGCAGTCGTACAAGGAGTCGTGGAACTCGTCGGCGGACCCGCTGACGAAGGTGTTCAGCGACGTCGGCGAGGCGGTTTCGGGCGCGGCGGGCAAGGTGTGGAACAAGTTCGGGAACGGGAACGGCTCCGGTTCCTGAGTTGGTCCCGAGCGCCCCAAGGTGGCCTTGGTTGCGTCAGACGCACCCAAGGCGGCCTTCGGTGCGTCTGACGCACCGAAGGCCACCTTGGGGCGCTTTGGCCCGGGCTCAGTTCAGGCTGGCCGGGCGGCTCAGGTCGGTGAGCTCGCCCGGCGGCAGCGGGACCGCGCTCAGCGTGTTCAGGAACCCCGTCTCGCGCGTCAGCAACCGGCACGCGATGCGCAGCCGGCGCAGCGGGTGGCGTTCCTCCAGGAGGCGCTGGCGGTCTTCCAGCGGCAGCAGGCAGTCCGCGGCCAGCTGGTAGGCCAGCTCGTCGATCGGCGTGTCCGGGTCCGGGCTGTGCCAGTCGTCGCTACGCCACGCCGTTTCGCAGTAGCGCTGGTGGGCCGCGTGGGCGACCGCCGCCAGGCGCTCGGCCATGGTGCCCGACGGGGCCACCGGGTCGTCGTCGAGCCACGCCACCGACGCGATCAGGTACGGCGCCGACGTGCAGTCGAGGTCGGTCAGGCGGAAGCGGCGGCAGGCCTGCGTGACGACGTCGAAGCGGCCGTCCGGGAGGCGCTTCGCCTCGCGCAGGACCGTGCTGCAGCCGATCTCGTACAGCTGGTCCAGACCACGTACCTCGCGGGTCAGCGACGAGCGGAGGGCGACCACGCCGAACTCGCGGCCCGGGACCGTGCCGCTCACCAGGTCCGCGGTCAGCTGCCGGTAGCGCGGTTCGAAGATGTGCAGCGGGAGCTTGGTGCCGGGCAGCAGCACGGTCTGCAGTGGGAACAACGGCAGGATCGTCGTCGTCGCGTCACTTTCAGATTCCGGCTCGGTCACGCGTCCACGGTAAGGGGAGAAGGCACAGCCCGCAGCACGGTCACCGGTTCGGCGGCTTGAAGACGGCGAACGGATCAGTGATCTGCATGCCCTTGCCCGCGAAGGAGAACAGCGCCGCGGGACGCCCGCCCGCGCGGCCCGGTGCGGCGGTGTGACCAGTGGGAACCAGCAGCCCGCGCCGGGACAGCACCCGCTGCAGGTTGGTCGCCGAGACGCGGTAGCCGAGCGCCGCCGAATACAGGCCTCGCAGCGCGGAGATCGTGAACTCGTCGGGGGCCAGCGCGAACCCGAGGTTGGTGTAGGAGAGCTTCGAGCGCAGCCGGTCGCGGGCGCGCAGCACGATCGCCTCGTGGTCGAACGCCGTGCGCGGCAGCTTCGCGACGTCGTGCCACTCGGTGTCCTCGGGCACTTCGGGGTCGACGTCGGAGGGGACCAGCGCGAGGAACGCCGTCGCGACCACGCGCGGGCCGGGGACGCGGTGGGGGTCGCTGAACACCGCGAGCTGCTCGACGTGCTTCAGCTGGCGGACGTCGACCTTCTCCTTGAGCTGGCGCCGGACGGACGTCTCGACGTCCTCGTCGGGCCGCAGCCGCCCGCCCGGCAGCGACCAGCGGCCGAGGTGCGGGTCGAGCGCGCGGCGCCAGAGCAGCACCCGCAGTGTGTCCGAGCGCACTTGAAGGACCGCGCCCAAAACCTCGTGGGCCAGGGGGGCCTGGGTGTTAAGATGACTTCGCACGGTTTTCGATTGTAAGGCGAAAACCGGAGACCGGTCCAGGAGGGCCAGATGACCACCACGTTGGTTCCGGAAGGTCTCACCCCGTTCGGCGGGGTCGAGGCGAACGCGGCCTGGGCGGAGGAGGTGCGGCGCCTGGCGAAGCAGCGCGACGCGGTCCTGCTCGCGCACAACTACCAGGTCCCGGAGATCCAGGACATCGCCGACCACACCGGCGACTCCCTCGCCCTCAGCCGCATCGCGGCGAGCAGCGACGCGTCCACCATCGTCTTCTGCGGCGTGCACTTCATGGCCGAGACCGCGAAGATCCTCGCGCCGGAGAAGACCGTCCTGATCCCGGACGCGCGGGCGGGCTGCTCGCTCGCCGACTCCATCACCGGCGCCGAGCTGCGCGCCTGGAAGGCCGAGCACCCGGGCGCGGTGGTCGTCTCCTACGTCAACACCACGGCCGAGGTGAAGGCCGAGACCGACATCTGCTGCACGTCCTCGAACGCGGTCGACGTCGTCGCCAGCATCCCCGCTGACCAGGAGGTTCTCTTCCTCCCGGACCAGTTCCTCGGTGCCCACGTCAAGCGCGTGACCGGCCGGGAGAACATGCGCATCTGGGCCGGCGAGTGCCACGTCCACGCCGGGATCAACGGCGCGGAGCTGGCCGAGCGGGCGGCCGAGGACCCGGAGGCGGACCTGTTCATCCACCCCGAGTGCGGCTGCGCGACGTCGGCGCTCTACCTGGCCGGCGAGGGGGCGGTGGCGCCGGAGCGGGTCAAGATCCTCTCCACCGGCGACATGGTCCACGAGGCCCGCGACACCAAGGCCAAGACCGTGCTGGTGGCCACCGAGATCGGCATGATCCACCAGCTGCGCAAGGCCGCGCCGGGCATCGACTTCCGCGCGGTGAACGACCGCGCGTCCTGCCGGTACATGAAGATGATCACCCCCGCCGCGCTGCTGCGCTGCCTGCGCGACGGCCTCGACGAGGTCCACGTCGACCTCGAGACGGCGGCCCGCGCGAAGGCTTCGGTGCAGCGGATGATCGAGATCGGGCAGCCCGGCGGCGGCGAATGACCCCGCCGGTTAATGACCCACGGGCGAAAACCCCCGTCTGGGAAGCTCGCGCCGACCTGGTCGTGATCGGCAGCGGCGTCGCGGGGCTGACCGCGGCGCTGCGCGCGCAGTCCCTCGGGCTGCACGTCCTGGTGGTCACCAAGGCCGCCGTCGCGGACGGCAACACGCGCTGGGCCCAGGGCGGCGTCGCCGTGGTCCTGGAAGACCAGCACGACCTCGACGACTCGGTCGCCAAGCACGCGGAGGACACCCTCACCGCGGGCGCCGGCCTGTGCGATGAGCCGGCCGTGCGCTCGATCGTCGACGGCGGCCCGGCCGCGGTCGCCCGGCTGCGGGCGGACGGCGCGAAGTTCGACGTCGCGGCGTCCGGGGTGCT
>NZ_JAAGNB010000308.1:0-7329 GCF_010550475.1 Amycolatopsis sp. SID8362 | reverse complement strand
TGACGCCGTCGACGACGGTGTCGGTCAGCCCGCCGACCGCGGCCGCCACCACCGGGACCCCGCACGCCATCGCTTCCAGCGGCACGATCCCGAACGGCTCGTACCACGGCGTGCAGACGACGGCGTCGGCCGAGCGCAGCAGGGCGGGCATGTCCTCCCGGGACACCTGGCCGGGCCACCGCACGCGGTCGCCGACGCCGAGCCGGTCGGCGAGGTCGCGCAGCCGCCGCGCTTCGGGGTCCTGCGAAAGCCAGCCCCGCTCGGGGCCGCCGGCGATGACCAGCTCGGTGTCCGGCAGCTGGGCGAGCGCGGTGATCGCGGTGTCGAACCCCTTGCGGGGGACCAGCCGGCCCACCGCGACCAGCCGGTGCGGTGCCCGGCGGCGGGCGACCGGACCGTCCACGGTGAACCGCCCGAGGTCGACGCCGCAGGGGACGACCGAGATCCGCGACCGCGGCACGCCGAGCCGGGACAGCTCGAAGACCTCGTCCGAGCAGGTGGCGAGGACCCGCCCGGCCTGCCGTCCGATGATCCGCTCCAGCCGGATCCGGTCGGCCGGGCTCGTGTCCTCGGCACCCTGGTAGCGCTTCTTGACCACGCCCAGCGCGTGGAACGTCTGCGCGACCGGCGTGCCCGTCGCGCTCGCCGCGAGGGCGGTCGCCAGGCCCGACATCCAGAAGTGCGCGTGCGCGAGGTCCGGCCGCTCGGCCGTCCACCGGTCGCGCAGGAACCCGCCGAATTCGCCCATGTAGGGCAGGAGCCGGTCCTTCGGCTCCTTGCGCGCCGGCCCCGCGGGCACGTGCACGACCCGGAACCCCCGCTCCGTCCGGACCTCGGCCGGTTCGTCGCGGCTCTCCCGGCGCGTGTAGACGGTGACGTCGTGGCCGGCCCGGGTGAGCGCGGCCGACAGCTCCGCGACGTGCACGTTCTGGCCGCCGGCGTCGGCTTCCCCCAGCGCGGCCAGCGGATTGGCGTGCTCGGACACCATCGCGATCTTCATCGTGCGGCGTTCCCTTCGGTTCAGCGGGCCGTCTCGGCGAGGAGGTGGTCCCAAGCGGTCAGGAAAGCCCCGAGCCCGTGGTGCTTCAGCGCGTGCTCCCGGGCGTTCTTGCCGGCGAGCACGGCGAAGTCGGGTTCGTGCAGCAGTTCGCGGAAGCCACGGGCCAGCACCGAAACGTCGGTGGAGAGCACTCCGGCGTCGGGCGGCACGGCCGTCACCGCCTCGGTGGCGGCGAAGACGACGACCGGCATCCCGAGGTGCATCGCCTCCAGCAAGGACAGTCCCAGCGACGTCCAGCGCGCGGTGTGCAGGAAGACGCGGCGGCGCGCGATCTCGTCGTGCAGGCGGGGCACCGGGACATCGCCCCGGCCGCGCAGCGGCGCGCCGAGCTCCTCGGTGCCCATGCCGAAGACGTCGACCGGCCCGGCCTCGGCGAGCGTGCCGAGCAGGTCCGCGCCGGTGACACGGCGGCGGCGCACCGGCTCGTTGATCATCGACACTCCGGCGGCGAGCTCACCGGTGTAGCGCGCGCCGGGGTCGGGGATCCCGTGCGGCACGACGGTGACCGGCGCGCGCCCGCAGTCCCACATCGCCGCGTTGAAGTGGGTCACGTGCGCCACGGTGATGTCGGAGCGCCCGGCGAGCGGGTGCTCGCTCGACGCGGCGTACGGCCGGGGCGCGTTGTGTTCCACGTAGACGGACGGCACGCCCAGCCGCGCGGTCAGGTCCAGCTCTTCCGGGCGCTGCAGCACGACGACGTCGGGCTCGGCCTCGGCCAGCCGGTCCAGCGGCACCTCGGTCACCGACGGCCAGTCCCGGCCGGCCTTGCCGAGACCCCACGGCGCACCGTCGGGTGACACCGGGACGAGGTATTCGTGCCTCCCGCGCACGAAAGCGCCGGTCCATGAGCCGTGCACGTGCCAGAGCAGTACTCTCAGGCGCCGGGAGCCGGGATCGGTCATGTCCTCCTGGTTTCCCGGACACGGCCGGTTAAACGTCCGGCTACCACGGGTACCCGGCCCGCGGTGGCTGGGCGGCGACGAAGGGACATCCATGCGGTTCACCCCACGGGGTACCCGGTTCTTCGACCTGCTGACCGACGCCGCGAGAAACCTGGTGACCGCGAGTGCGCTGCTGCAGGAGCTGGTGGTCGCCCGTCCCGAAGACCGGGAAGCGCTTGCCAAGCGCCTGCACGACGTCGAGCACCAGGGCGACGAGCTGACGCACACGATCATGGTGGAGCTGAACAGCTCGTTCGTGACGCCGTTCGACCGCGAGGACATCCAGGCGCTCGCCGGCAAGATCGACGACGTCCTCGACTTCATGGACACCGCGGCCGACCTGGCCGTGCTGTACCGGATCGAGGCGTTCCCGCCGGGCACGGACGTGCTGGTGCGGGTGCTGTGCCGGTGCGCGGAGCTGACCGCGTCGTCGATGCCGGGCCTGGCGAAGGTCGGCGACCTCGAGCCGTACTGGATCGAGGTCAACGAGCTCGAGAACGAAGCCGACCGCCTCTACCGGCGGATCCTGGCGCACCTGTTCGAGCCGGGCGGGGACGCCCTCGAGGTGCTGAAGACCAAGGAAGTCGTCGAGCAGTTCGAGCTCGCCGCCGACGGCTTCGAGCACGTGGCCGACGTGGTGCAGACCATCGCGGTCAAGGAGTCCTAGTGACGGGGACGGCCGCCCTGGTCACGGTGATCGTGCTGACGCTCGTCTTCGACTACACCAACGGCTTCCACGACGCGGCGAACGCGATCGCCAGCGCCGTGTCGACCCGGGCCTTGACGCTGCGCGCGGCGCTGATCCTGGCGGCGGTGATGAACCTGGCCGGCGCGCTGCTGTCCACCGGCATCGCCGCGACGGTGGCCAAGGGCATCATCGACGTCCCGGCCGGCCCGGACGCGCTCACCGTGGTCTTCGCCGCACTGCTCGGCGCGATCACCTGGAACCTGATCACCTGGTACTTCGGCCTCCCGTCGTCGTCCTCGCACTCGCTGATCGGCGGCATGGTGGGCGCGGCGCTGGCGGCGGCGAGCACGGTGCACTGGTCGGGGATCGCGGAGAAGGTGCTGATCCCGATGGTGGCTTCGCCGCTGCTCGGCCTCCTCCTGGGCTACGCGGCGATGCTCGCGGCGCTGTGGCTGCTGCGCCGGGCGAACCCGCACCGCAGCGGCCGGGTGTTCCGCCGCTTCCAGATCGTCTCGGCCTCGGCGCTCGCCTTGGGCCACGGCCTCCAGGACGCCCAGAAGGGCATGGGCGTGATCGTGCTGGCCCTGGTGGCGGCCGGCCAGCAGTCGACGTTCGCGGTCCCGATGTGGGTGACCCTGCTGTGCGCGGCGGCGTTGTCGCTGGGCACGTACTCGGGCGGCCTGCGGATCATGCGCACCCTGGGCCGCCGGGTGTTCCCGCTCGACCCGCCGCACGGCTTCGTGGCGGAGTCGGTGGCGTCGTCGGTGCTGTACGTGACGGCGTTCGCGGTGAAGGCCCCGATCTCGACGACCCACGTGATCACGGCGGCGATCATGGGCGTCGGCGCGACGCGTCGGCTGTCGGCGGTGCGGTGGGGGATCGCGCGGGACATCGTGCTGGGCTGGGTGCTGACCTTCCCGGCGGCAGCCGCGGTGGCGGCGGCGGTGTATCTGGTGGCCGACCTGCTGACCTGACGCCGGGGTTTCCGCGGGCCTGCGGCGTCTTGAATGACTCATTCAGGACCTCCGAAGACCTGAATGACTCATTCAAGACGTCGGCGCGACTGGACCGGAGCTTTTCGCCCGTCGCGGGTGGCCGGGCCGACGACGTGTCATGAACGACTCTTTCATGACATCCCCGCGCGCCCCGCTCCGCGTTTGCCTCCCCCTCCGCCGGGAAACCGGGACCGAGACCCGCACGCGGAAGAGGGAGAGCCATGAAGGCAGTGACCTGGCACGGCAAACGGGACGTCCGCGTCGACGAAGTACCGGATCCGAAGATCGAGGAGGCCACCGACGCCGTCATCCGCGTCACCTCCACCGGGATCTGCGGCTCCGACCTGCACCTCTACGAAGTCCTCGGCGCGTTCATGACCGAAGGCGACATCCTCGGCCACGAACCCATGGGGGTCGTCGAAGAGGTCGGGCCCGAGGTGAAGCACATCAAGCCCGGCGACCGCGTCGTCATCCCGTTCAACATCTCGTGCGGCCACTGCTGGATGTGCGAGCGCGGCCTGCAGTCGCAGTGCGAAACCACCCAGGTCACCGCGCAGGGCAAGGGGGCCGCGCTGCTCGGGTACACCAAGCTCTACGGTCAGGTTCCCGGCGGCCAGGCCGAATACCTGCGCGTGCCGCAGGCGCAGTACGGCCCGATCAAGGTGCCCGACGGCCCGCCGGACGAGCGGTTCGTCTACCTCTCCGACGTCGTGCCGACCGCGTGGCAGGCCGTCGAGTACGCGAACGTGCCGGAGGACGGGACCGTCGTCGTCTTCGGGCTCGGGCCGATCGGGCAGATGAGCGCCCGGATCGCGCGGCACCGCGGGGCGGGTCAGGTGATCGGGGTCGACCTCGTGCCGGAGCGGCTCGCGCGGGCGCGGGAACACGGGGCCACCGCGCTGGACACCCGGGACCACAAGGACATCGGCGAGAGCATCCGGCAGCTGACCAACGGCCGCGGGGCCGACTCCGTGATCGACGCCGTCGGGATGGAGGCGCACGGGGCGCCGGTCGGGAAGCTCGCGCACAACCTGGTGAACCTGCTGCCGCAGGCGATCGGCGCCAAGGTCACCGAGAAGGCGGGCATCGACCGGCTGAGCGTGCTGTACGCCGCCATCGACAGCGTCCGGCGCGGCGGGACGATCTCGCTGTCGGGCGTCTACGGCGGGATGGTCGACCCGATGCCGATGATGGAGCTGTTCGACAAGCAGGTCCAGCTCCGGATGGGGCAGGCCAACGTCCGGCACTGGCTCGACGACGTCATGCCGGTGCTCACCGGCGAAGGCGATCCGCTCGGCGTCGAAGGCTTCGCCACCCACAAGCTGCCGCTGGAAGACGCGCCGCGCGCGTACGAGATCTTCCAGAAGAAGCTCGACGGCGCCCAGAAGATCCTGCTGCAGCCGTAACCCTTGGGAGGGAACTGACTCTTGCGAGCCGTCACCTCGCTGCCGTACGAAATCACCGTCGAGGACCACGTCCGGATCCCGGCGTCCGACGGGACCGTGCTGTCCGCCCGCATCTGGCGGCCGGTCTCGTCGGACGCCGAGCCGGTGCCGGCGATCCTCGAGTACATCCCGTACCGCAAGCGCGACCTGACCGCCCCGCGCGATTCGATCCACCACCCCTACCTCGCCGGCCACGGCTACGCGTGCGTGCGCGTCGACATCCGCGGCACCGGCGAGTCCGAGGGCGTGCTGGCCGACGAGTACCTCGAGCGCGAACAGCTCGACGCCGAGGACGTCCTGGAGTGGATCGCCGACCAGCCGTGGTGCACCGGCGACACCGGCATGATGGGGATCTCCTGGGGCGCGTTCGCCGCGCTGCAGGTCGCGGCGCGCAAACCGCCCAGCTTGCGCGCCATCGTGATCTCCTCGTTCACCGACGACCGGTTCGCCGACGACATGCACTACATGGGCGGCTGCCTGCTCTCGGACAACGTCGCCGAGTCCGGCACGATGTTCGCCTACGCCACGCTGCCGCCCGACCCGGCGGTCGTCGGCGAGCGGTGGCGCGAGATGTGGCGGGAACGGCTGGAGAACTGCAGCCTGTGGATCGAGAACTGGCTCGGGCACCAGCGTCGCGACGACTACTGGCGGCACGCCTCGGTGTCGCAGAACTACAGCGACGTCCAGATCCCGGTGCTGGCGTCGAGCGGCTGGGCCGACGGCTACTCCAACGCCGTCATCCGGCTGCTGGAACACCTCGACGTGCCGCGGCGCGGGCTGATCGGGCCGTGGTCGCACAAGTACCCGCACCTCGGCGAGCCCGGTCCGGCGATCGGCTACCTGCAGGAAGTCGTGAAGTGGTGGGACCACTGGCTCCGCGGCGAGGAGAACGACGCCATGGACGGCCCGATGCTGCGGACGTGGATGCAGGAGAGCGTCCCGCCCTCGACGTCCTACGAGGACCGGCCCGGCCGCTGGGTCGGCGAGGCGGGCTGGCCGTCACCGCACGTCCAGCCGCAGGACCTGCCGCTGGCGCCGCACCGGCTCGCGCGGCCGGGGGAGACCGTCGGCGACGAGGCGCTGACGGTGTCCTCGCCGCTGTCGGTCGGGCAGTTCTCCGGGAAGTGGGCGTCCTACAGCGCCCCGCCCGACCTGCCCTACGACCAGCGCGAAGAGGACGGCGGCTCGCTCGTCTTCGACACCGACGTGCTCACCGAGCGGTGCGAGATCCTCGGGTCGCCGGTCGTGCGGCTGGAGGTGTCCGCCGACCAGCCGGTCGCGATGGTCGCGGCGCGGCTGTCCGACGTCGCACCGGACGGGCGCGCCACCCGCGTCACCTACGGGCTGCTCAACCTGACCCACCGCGACGGCCACGACGAGCCGGCGCCGATGGAGCCGGGGGAGCGGTGCGCGGTCGAGATCGAGCTGAACGCCGTCGCGCAGGCTTTCCCGGCGGGGCACCGGATCCGGCTGTCACTGTCCACTTCGTACTGGCCGCTGGCGTGGCCGCCGCCGACGCCGGTGCTGCTGTCCGTCCACACCGGACACAGCGCGCTCGGGCTGCCGGTCCGGCCGGTCGCGGAGCCGGACGAGCTGCCCGCCCGGCCGTTCGGCGAACCCGAAGGCGCGCCGCCGATGACGGTGACCGCGTTGACGCCGGGGGAGCAGCGCTGGACCGTCTCGCGTGACCTCGTCGACTACCAGTCGGCGCTGGACATCGTGAAGGACGCCGGCACCGTGCGCTTCGACGATCTCGACCTGGAGGTCACCCGGGACGTCCGCGAGCGCTACGCCTGGGTCGCCGACGACTTCTGCTCGCCGGTGGCGGAAACGGCGTGGGACGTCAACTTCGCCCGCGGCGAGTGGCTGGCGCGCAGCGAGACGCGCACCCGGGTGTCCTGCACGGACACCGAATTCGTCATCGACGCCCAGCTCGACGGCTACGAGGGGGCCCGGCGGATCGTCTCGCGGAACTGGCATCGGCGGATTCCCCGCGACCTGGTCTGAGTTTCGCCGTCGCGCCACCGGGTAAGCATCCGTTGTGCGCATAGTGATCACCGGAGCCACCGGCAACGTCGGAACGGCATTGCTGGCCGCCCTCGGGCCTGGTCACGACGTGGTCGGGCTCGCGCGGCGGCTGCCGGACACGACGGCCGAGCCGTACCGGGCGGCCGGCTGGCGCGCGCTCGACGTCGGCGGC
>NZ_JAAGNB010000248.1:0-4131 GCF_010550475.1 Amycolatopsis sp. SID8362 | reverse complement strand
CGCACACGGCGAGGGGCTGCTCGGGGTGGCGGACGCCGACCCGCCACGGGCGGCCGGGTTCCGGCTCGCCCGCGGTGACGACGTCGCCGCCGGCGTTGAGGCAGAACGTCGTCGCGCCCTCGGCCTTCAGCATGTCGGCGGCGCGCTGCACCGCCCAGCCCTTCACGACCGCGCACGGGTCGAGGCCGCGCCCGGGCAGCCGCGCCCGGAACGCGCCGCCGGAGAGCTGCTCGTAGTACGCGCAGAGTTCGAGGACCTCCAGGAGGTCGTCGCTCAGCTCGGCGGCCGCGAGCTCGCCGCGGTCGTACCGGCTGACTTCGCTGTCCGCCTTGAACGGGCTGAACCGCGCGTCGACGTCGTGGAACCAGGCGAAGACGTCGTCGACCACTTCGGCGAAGTCCTCGCCGTCCCGCAGGTCGAGCGAGATCGGCAGGCCCATGATCTGCTCGACGCGGACGCTCATCGGTTCCCCCGCGCGTCGATCGCGGCCTGCAGCGAAGTCTTGTAGGACTCGCTGGTCTCGGTCGCGCCGGTGATCGTGTCGATGTCGGCGCTCTGCGCCTGCATCGCCTCTTCCTGCAGCCGCGGCAACGCGGTGAGCGAGCGGCCCTCGTTCGGCGCCTGCAGCAGGGTGATGGCGGTGAGCCGCGAGCCGGTGAACGTCACCTGGACCTGCACGACGCCGTACTTGCCGGACTCGGCCGAGCCCTGGGTCGTCACCGTCGCGTTCGCACTGTCCGAAGTAGACGGTGCGGTCGACGGTGCCGCCGGGGCGCTGGTGCTGGGCGGCGCCTGGGCGACGGCGGCGGTGTTGTGCACCGGCCCCGGCTCGAACCGCCAGACCGCGATGAACCCGGCGATCGAGAGCGCGACGACGAAAATGGTCTTCTTCACGGTGAAAACTCCCCCTAGGCCGCGAGGCTGAAGCGTTCGGCGTGGACCTGGGTCTTCGGCACCTTCAGCTCGCGCAGGCTGCGCAGCACGGCCGACGTCATCCCCGGCGGGCCGCAGACGAACACGTCCCGGTCGTGCACGTCCGGCACCATCATGTGCAGGTTGGCCGGCCCGAGCATCGCCCCGCGCGGGCCGACCGCCTGGTCCGGTCCGGTGAGGACGCTGATGTCGGCGCCGCGGGCCTTGGCCAGCCCGTTCAGCTCCGGCAGCAGCACCGCGTCGGCCTGGGTGCGGACGCGGTACAGCACGACGACGTGCCCGTCGATGTCCTCCAGCAGCGCGCGGATCGGCGTGATGCCGACGCCGCCCGCCACGAGCAGCGCGTTGGGCCGCCGCTGGTGGATGGTGGTGAAGGCGCCGTACGGGCCTTCGGCGAACACCCGCGTGCCGACGCGCAGGTTCCGCAGCGACGCGCTGGCGTCGCCGAGCGCCTTCGCGGTCAGCCGCAGCGTGCGGCCGTCGGGCGCGGCGGACAGCGAGAAGGGGTTGGCCTGCCACCAGCGGTCCTTCGTGAGGAACCGCCACAGGAAGAACTGGCCCGCGCGCGCCGGCATCTTGTCCAGGTGCTTGCCGGTCATGTACACCGAAACGACGTCCGGGGCTTCGGAAACGACCGCGGTGACGCGCAGCTGGTGGCGCAGGTTGCGCCACAGCGGGAGCAGGACGCGCCCGGCGAGCACGGCGGCGCCGGCGCCCAGCCACATCGTCCACCAGTACGCCTTCGCCGCCGGCGCGCTCGCGAACGACGTCCCGAGCGCGATCTGGTGCGTGAACGCCAGCACGAGGGCGGCGTAGGTGTAGAGGTGGATGAAGTGCCACGTCTCGTACGCCAGCCGCTTGCGCGCGAACTTCGCCGAAGCCGCGCCGACGATCAGGATCACGGCGAACGCGACCAGCGCGCGCAGGATGCCTTCGAGGGTGTTCGCCATCTCGACCAGCTCGTCGACGACGCCCTTGCTCGACACCTCCGCGTAGCCGAAGGCGATGAACACCAGGTGCGCGAGCAGCGTCCACAGGATCGTGAAGCCGGTCCAGCGGTGCCACGTGGTGAGCCGGTCCATCCCGATCCGCCGGTCCAGCCAGGGCAGCCGCGCCACGAGCTGCAGCTGGAACGCCATGGCGAGCGCGCCGTACATGCCGGCGAGCCGTCCGATGCTGATCAGCACGTTCTGCGACAGGCCGGCCTCCGCGAACAGCGCGGTGACGGCCGCCACGTTGGCGCCCAGGAAGGTGAAGAGGCCGGATTTCGCGGCGATCCGGGGGCGGATCGCCGGGCGCGCGGCCTCGGCGGTCTGCGTCATGGTGGTCACACGGATCCCCTTCGGTTTCGGTTCACGAAGGCCAGCCTCGCCACGCAGCCTGTGGCGAGTCTGGGTGCGGGCTGTCGGATTCCTGTCGGCCCGCGCCACGGCTCGCCCGCACCGCGCGCGCCGGGAGAGGATGGGGGAGTGCAGAGCCCCGAGACCGTGCGCCTGCTCGTCGTCGACGACGAGCCGCACATCGCCGACCTCGTCGCCACCGTCGCCCGGTACGAGGGCTGGCAGGCGGTCACCGCGGGGTCCGGCCGGGCCGCGCTGACCGAGGCGGCGGCGTTCGGCCCGGACATCGTCGTGCTCGACCTGATGCTGCCCGACCTCGACGGCTTCACCGTTCTCGACCGCCTGCGCGAGAACGGCAACGCGGTGCCCGTGGTGTTCCTCACGGCCAAGGACGCGACGTCCGACCGCGTCGCCGGGCTCACCCGCGGGGGTGACGACTACCTCGTGAAACCGTTTTCCGTCGAGGAGCTGATGGCGCGGCTGCGCGCGGTGCTGCGGCGCAGCCACGGCGGGGTCCAGGCGGCGGCGCGCGGGGCCGTGCTGCGGGTCGGGGACCTCACGCTGGACGAGGACACCCGCGAGGTCCGCCGCGGCGACCGCCCGGCCGAGCTGACGCCGACCGAGTACGAGCTGCTGCGCTACCTCATGCGCCGCTCGCCCGCGGTGCTGACGAAGGCCCAGATCCTCGACCACGTATGGGAGTACGACTTCGGCGGCCGGTCCAATGTGGTCGAACTGGTCATTTCGCACCTGCGGCGCAAGCTCGACGCGGGCGAGGGCGAACCGCTGATCCACACCGTGCGCGGCGTCGGCTACGTCGTGCGCCAGGTCAACCGGTGAGGCGCTGGTTCGCGAAGTGGTACGGGGCCTGGCAGCGCACGCGGCTGGGCACCCGGATCACGCTGGGGCTCGGCGCGCTCGCGCTGGTCGTGTTCGCCGCGGTCGGCGTCACGATGGTCGGGATCATGCACGGCTACCTCGACCGCCGGCTCGACGAGCAGCTGTCCAAGAGCCAGAACACCCAGCTCCCGCAGCTGCGCGAGACGCACGGCTCGCCGCAGTCGGTGTACTCGTGGTACTCGGCGCTGTACAAGGTGCGCGACGGCGTCGCGACGCCCGAACCGGGCGGCCGGCTGCCCGGTGATGCCCGGCAGCTGGCGAAGATCGCCGCCGACGCGGTCGGCGGCGACGTCACGCGCACCGTCTACCTGCGCGACGACGGGCCGTACCGGGTGCGCGCGTGCCCGGTCGACAACGGTTCGGTGCTGCTCTCGGCCGCGCCCCAGAAGGACCTCGACGGGACGGTCCAGCAGCTGATCTGGGTCGAGGTGGCCGCGTTCTCGCTCGCCCTCGGCGTCCTGGTGGTCGTGGGACGGCTGGTGCTGCGCCGCGGCCTGCGCCCGCTGGCCGACATGGCCGGGACCGCGCACGACATCGCGTCCCACGACCTCACCGCCAACCCCGCCCTGCCGGTGCGCGCGGCCGGCACCGGCGGCGGCGCCGAAGTCGACGAGCTGCGGACGGCGTTCAACGTGATGTTGGCGCACATCGACACGTCACTGGCGGCGAAGACCGAGGCGAACGAACGGCTGCGGCGGTTCGTCGCGGACGCCTCGCACGAGCTGCGCACGCCGCTGACGTCGATCCGCGGCTACGCCGACCTCTTCCGCTACGCCGCGGCGAACGAGCCGGCCGAGCGGGAGGCGCACCTGGCCAAGATCCGCGAGGAGACCGCGCGGATGACGGTGCTGATCGACGACCTCCTGCTGCTGGCCCGCCTCGACGCGCGCGCCGCCGAGACGCCGTTGCGGCCCGAGCGCGTCGACCTGGCCGAGCTGGCGGGCGACGCCGCGGACGC
>NZ_JAAGNB010000193.1:0-4890 GCF_010550475.1 Amycolatopsis sp. SID8362 | reverse complement strand
CGCTCGAGCCCGCTCCGGTCCGGCGCGGCGGCCAGCGCGGCCCGCGCCGCTTCGTCCGCCGTCTCGCCGGTTTCCAGCCCGGCCTGCGCGGCCGTCACGGCGTCCGCCGCGGCCTGGCGCCGGGATTCGAGGTCTTCGACGCCGTCCGGGCGTTCCAGCGCGTCCAGGACGCCGAGTTCCTTGGTCAGCGTGGCGACGCGCTGCCGGGCTTCGTCGTGCGCGCGGGTCGCGTCGTTCAGCCCCGGCAACGCGGCGGTCACGCGCGCGTCCAGCTCGGCGAGGGCGGTCATCCGCGCGGCGAGCGCTTCGACGGCTTCTTCGGTGGCGTCGGCGTAGCTGCCCAGCTGTTCGGTCAGCACGGCGGCGCGTTGCTTCTGCTGTTCCGCGGTGACCCCGGCGCGGCGGCCGATCCGCTCGTAGACCTCCAGGCCCAGCAGCTTGATGAGGATCTTCTGCCGGTCGGCGGCCTTGGCGTGCAGGAACTCGGCGAAGTCGCCCTGCGGCAGCGCCACGCAGGTGCAGAAGTGCTTGAACGTCAACCCGAGCAGGCGCTCGACCGCGGGGGTGACCTCGGAGTCCGCGGCGACCGGGTCGGCGTCGTCTTCCGGGCCGCCGAGCGCGGCCGGGTCGATCAGCCGTTCCAGGCGCACGTTCTTGACGCTGACCGTGGGTTTCTTCCCGCCGCTGCGCCGGACTTCCCGCACGACGTGGTAGCGCGTGCCCCCGGCGTCGAACACCAGCCGCACGGTCGCGCGGTTCGCCGTCGGCGCGAGCGCGGGCGCGACCAGGCCTTCGTGGTCCCAGCGGGCGACGGAACCGTAGAGGGCGAAGGTGAGCGCGTCGATCACGGTGCTCTTGCCCGAGCCGGTCGGCCCGACGAGCGCGAAGTAGTCCGTGTCCGCGAAGCTGATTTCGGTCTTCTCGCGGAAGGACGCGAACCCGGTCATCTCCAGCAGCACTGGCCGCATGTCACACCCCGCTCGTCTCTTCGTCGTGCAGCCGCGCGAACAGCGACTGGACGCGCTTGTCCTCGACGGTCCGCTCTTCGCAGTACGACGCGAACAGCTCCCCCGGTGAGCGGTCCGCGATCGCGCGGTCGCCGCCCGAGGTCGTGACCGGCGCGGCGAACTCCGGGTCGATGCGGATTTCCAGGGCGTGGGGCAGGGCTTCCTGGATTTCCTCGCGCAGCCCGGCCCTGGTCGCTTCGCGGACGTAGACGCGCAGGTAGTCCTCGCCGAACTCCTCGGCGCGGCCGATCAGCTCGGCCACCGTGCCGTGGACGGTCCGCAGCCGCCGCCCCGAGGTCAGCGGGACATCGGTGATCTTCGCCGGCGTCGTCGGCGAAACCTCGACGGACAGCACGACGCTCGTGTTGTCCTGCTCGCCGAAGTCGACCGCGAACGGCGAACCGCTGTAGTGCACCGGGCACGCGGCGGGCAGCGACTGGCGGCGGTGCAGGTGGCCGAGTGCGACGTAGTGCGGATCGGCGCCGAACGCCGTGGCCGGCACGTGGTACTCGAAGATGGACTGCGCCGCGCGCTCGCCGCCGCCCATGGCGCCGCCGGTCACCGTCAGGTGCGCCATGACGAGGTTCACCGCGCCCGGCGTGAAGCCTTCCTTGAGGTGTTCCAGGATGTCGCGCACGCGCTGGTCGTACTCGCCGACGTTGTCCGCCGGCGTCCCCGTGATGAGCTCGGCCGCGCGGACCGCGTAGCGCTGGGAAAGGAACGGCAGCACGGCGACGTTGACGCGTTCGCCCGTCGAACGCGCGTCGAACGACACGACCCCGCCGTCCGCGGCCGGCCGCGGGTTCCCGGTGAGGTGGATGCCCGCCTTGCGCAGCAGCGGCCGGTAAGCCTCGAACGTCGCGGCGTGGTCGTGGTTCCCGGCGATGGCCAGCACCTCGGCGCCGGTGTCGCGCAGCGCCATCAGCGCCTGCACCACCAGCTCCTGCGCGGCGGCCGAGGGCGCCGACGTCTCGTACAGGTCGCCCGCGACGAGGATCGCGTCGAACTCCTCCTTCCGCGCGATCCGGACGATTTCGCCGAGCACCGCGCGCTGCTCGTCGAGCCGGTTGCGGCCCTTGAGCGTCTTGCCGACGTGCCAGTCGGAGGTGTGCAGGAACTTCACACTTCGTCCTTCCGTTCGGATAGCGGGCGGTGAGGCTCAGAAGGGAGGCGGGTCGTCACCGAACGGGTCGGCGCTCCCCGACGGCAGGCCGGCGAAGGGATCGGCCTTCTTCGCCGTCGCCGTCTTCACCGGCACCTGGCCGGCCTCGGAAAGCCGCGTGGCCCAGGCCGGGAACGGGAACCCGACGGCGATCGGCACCGGGATCTCCGGCTGGCTCACGAACATCGTGCCCGGCGTGGCGAGCGTCGCGCGGACCCGCTGGCTCTGCGGCAGGAAGCCGTACTCGGGCCGCGACGCCTCGGCGGCGTCGAGGCGCCCGACGATGCGCACCGAGCTGTTGCTGACGATCCGGCGCTCGACCTCGCTCGCGGTCTGCTGCGCGCCGATCAGGATGACGCCGAGGGAGCGGCCGCGCTCGGCGATGTCCAGCAGCACCTCCTTGATGGGGCTGCTGCCTTCCCGCGGCGCGTACTTGTTGAGCTCGTCCAGCATGGTGAACAGCAACCCGCCCGGGCCGGCGGCTTCCTTGCGCGCGGTCTCCGCCGCGAGCGTCACACCGACGACGAACCGCTGCGCGCGCTCGACGAGGTTGTGGATGTCCACCACGGTCACCTGCTGGTTCTCCGTGGACAGCGAGCGCGCGGGGTGGTCGGCGAGGTCGCCGCGGATGAGGCCCGACAGCGCGCGCTGGCTGGAGCGCAGGCGGCGGATGAAGGCGTTGACCGTGCCCGCGCCGGTGACCGCGCCCGCCCAGCTCGCGCGGGTTTCCTCGTCGGTGACCCGGTCGCAGATGACGTCGACGAGTTCGGCGTAGGTGCGGCACAGCACGCCGTCGACGTTCGCGGCGCCGTCCTTGCCCGCCGGGGTGCTGTCCAGCCGCAACCGGTTCGCGACCTGGTGGATGACCATCGTGTACTGGTTGCGCTCGTCCTCGGCGTCGGCGAAGACGTAGGGCAGCAGGTCCTTCGCGCAGAACTCCGCGATGGTCCACCAGAACGCGCCGACGCCGGACGTGCGCCCGGTGACGTAAGGCTTCCCCGTGGTGTCCGACGGCGTCGGCGGCGCGTAGAACCCGACGGAGGCGAAGGGCTCCGCGGGCAGGCCGAGCTTGAGGTACTCGTCCCTGAGCTTCTCGTCGAGGTGGACGTTCGGGGTGTCGAGGAACAGCAGGTCCTCGCCCTTGACCGAGAAGACGAGGGCCTTGGCGTTGTGGGCGTTGGGCAGCGCGCCGCCGCGGAAGATCGAGTGCAGCAGGAACAACGCGAACGACGTCTTCGTGGCCACGCCGGAGACCCCGCTGATGCTGACGTGCGCGCCCCGCGTGCCGTCGAGGAAGTCCATGTTGAGGTAGACGGGTTCGCCGTCCCGGCCCAGGCCGACCGCCACCTGGCGGGTCATGTTGTCGAAGTACAGCGCCTGCGCGCGATCTTCCCCCTTGGCGCGCTCGACGACCGACCCCGGCTTCGGCGGGACGTAGCACTCGGGTTCGACGCGGGTCGTGGCGATCTCGGCGATCTCCTGCACCTGCGCGGGCAGGACGCCGTCGGAGATCAGGAAGACGTCGCTGCCGAAGCTGGCGCCCTCGTGCCGCGCGCTCACCTGCGTGACCACGCCGTAGGAGGTGACTTTCCCGAGCCCCGGCAGGTCCCGCCGGGTCACGACGACGTCGTCGAGCTGCAGATAGGCTTCCGGGTCGATGGCCACGCAGAACTGCAGCGGCGTCGAGTCTTCGGTGCCTGCCACCCGTCCGACCACGGTGGTGAGCGTCTCCTGGTCCACGGTTCTCCCTGTCCGCGCGGGTGTTCCTCCCGCGGCAGACTAGCCCGCGGCACCGACAGTCCCGCGGCCAACACGGCGTTGACCCGGGATGTCACGGCCGGGCAAGACTGCGCCGAACGAGTGAGTTCACCCTTCGGGGAAGATCCTTTTGCCGCCGCAGAACCCATTCCCGCGCCCGGCGGCGCGGTCGCCGCGGGGGTCCGGAGACGCCGAACCCGGGCCGCTGCGCGGGATCCGGCGCCCGCGTGGCCCCCGCCACACGGCGGGAACGGGCAACTCCCGGCGTGTCGTGGCGAAAGTTCTCCAAATGGCCCTCGGGTCCTATATGGACGACCACAGTGGACGGCGCAGAACCCCTGTTTTGCCTGCTCAGAGCCGTGCGCGGGGTCAGGGCTGCCGACCGGGCCCTCTCCGGCGAAGGACGTCCGAGAGGCGGAACCCGCCCCCGTACAAGGAAATATTTCGACCCCCGGTTGGATTTTGTGCGGTATTGGTAATACCGTGTGCAGTGTCGGCCGAGATGGGCCGTGACTAGTAGTTCCACTATGGAGGACTGGAATGACGAACAAGGCCCAGCTGATCGAGGCGCTGTCGGAGCGCCTGGGCGACAAGAAGGTGGCTTCGCAGGCCGTCGACGGTCTGGTGGACATCATCATCCGGACGGTCAACAAGGGCGAGAAGGTCAACATCACCGGCTTCGGTGTGTTCGAGAAGCGCGCCCGCGCCGCCCGCACCGCGCGCAACCCGCGTACCGGCGAGGCCGTGCGCGTCAAGAAGACCAACGTGCCCGCCTTCCGCGCCGGAACCACGTTCAAGGACGTCATCTCCGGCTCGAAGAAGCTGCCGAAGGCCACCCCGGTCAAGCGCGCCACCGCCGCCACGGCGACCCGCGCGACCGCCACCAAGGCCGCCGCGGCCCCGGCCAAGGCCACCACCACCCGCACCACGCGGGCGGCCGCCGCCAAGCCGGCCACCACGCGC